>JAKAFI010000048.1 GCA_021818005.1 Acidobacteriota bacterium
CGGGCTACCCCAGGGGCCTGCGCGGCGAGCAGATCCCGATCGAGTCGCGCATCATTCTGGCCGTCGACGCGTTCGACGCGATGACGATGAAGCGGCCGTACTCGAACGGCCGGCCGCTCGCGGAGGCGGTGGCGGAGCTGCGCGCCGAGGCGGGCCGTCAGTTCGACCCCGTCGTCGTCGAGGCGCTGGTCGAGGTCGTCACGGCGGCGCAGGCCTCGTCGGTTGCGTCCAAGGCGACGGACAGCGGGCTGTACCGCGCGATCCAATCGGGCCAGGGCGACGAGTTCAGCCGCGACGGGACTCGTCCGCCGGGCGCCCGAGGATAGCGAGCAGCCTTTCCTTGGCGGTCGCCAGCAGCTCCGGGCTCCTCGCCTCCATGACCAGGCGCAGGAACGGCTCCGTGTTCGACGGGCGCACGTTGAACCACCAGTCGGCGTACTGCACGGTGATCCCGTCGATGTAGTCGATCTCCCCGTCTGCAAATTCGCCGGCCAACAGGCGAATCATCCCCTCCTTGTCGTCGACGCGGAAGTTGATCTCGCCGGTGGAGGCGTAGCGGCGGTGGGGCTCGAGCAGCTCGTATAGCGACCGGCCGGCGAGCCTGACCTCGTTGAGCACCTCGATCGCGGTGATCAGCGAGGAGTCGGCGAAGTAGTTCTCGCGGTAGTAGAAATGTCCGGCCAGCTCGCCGCCGAAAGGACTGCCGATCCGGCGCATCGTGGCCTTCATGAAGGAGTGGCCGACGCGCTCGCGCACCGGCTGTCCGCCGGCCGCGACGATCGCTTCGCGCGTGGCCCACGACGAGCGAATGTCGTAGACGATCGGGGTTCCCGGGAACCTCTCCAGGATCGGCCGAGCGAGGAGCGCCGTGATCATGTCGGCGCCGACCGCGCCGGCGCGGTCGTCGACGAAGATCGCACGGTCGGCGTCGCCGTCGAACGCGATTCCGAACGCGCAGCCGTGCTCGCGCACGGCGGTCTGCAGGGCGACCAGGTTCTCGGGCTTGAGCGGGTTCGCCTCGTGGTTCGGAAACGTGCCGTCGAGGCCGAAGAACAGCGGCACGACCTCGATGTCGAGCTCGTCGAGGAGGCCGCGGTACAGCGTCGCCATCCCGTTCGCCACGTCCGCCGCGATCTTCAGCCGCGGCTGCGAACGGCGCAGGAAGCCGAGCACGTGGGTGCGGTAGGCCGCCCGGATGTCGGCGCTCTCCAGCGCGGCGCGCGGCGGTGCCGCGGGCGCCGGCGAGGAACGCACCAGCTCCTCGAGCCGGCCGATCCCCGTCTCGCTGCTCACCGGGATCGCGTCGCGGCGCGAGAACTTGAGGCCGTTGTAACGCGCGGGGTTGTGGCTGGCGGTGACCTGGATCCCTCCCGAGGTACGCAGGTGGCCGATCGCGAAGTAGTTCATCGGCGTGGTCGCGAGCCCGATGTCCACGACGCCGAGCCCCCCGGCCCGCAAGCCCTCCGCCAGCGCGGCAACGAGCGGCACCGACGAGGCCCTCATGTCGCGGCTCACCACCACCTGGGCCCCCCGCTGCAGGTCCTCCTCGTCGAGGATGCCGCGGAAGTGATAGCCGATGGCATACGCCAGCTTCTCGTCGAGTTCGGACGGATATACGCCGCGCACGTCGTACGCCTTGAACACTCCAGCCATCGCGTGTCCCTCCGCGGCGACAGGATAACGTAGCCCCCGCGCCCGACCAAGCGCCCCGGCTCGCCGATCTCCCGCCGAGCCGCTACACTTCGGCGGTGATGCCGAACTCTGACCAACCCGCATGGGCGTGGTTCGCGGGACGGCTCGTCCCGTTCGCCGACGCCCGCGTCCCGATCGAGGATCGCGGCCTGCAGTTCGGCGAGAGCCTCTACGAGGTGGTGGCGTTGGTCGGCGGCGAGCCGTTCCGCCTCGCCGACCACGTCGAGCGCATGACCACCGGTGCGGCCGAGCTCGGCCTCGAGCGCGCGGTGCCGGACGCCGGCGCGTGGCGGGCAATGATCGCGCAGCTCCACCGCCGCGAGAGCCATCGTACGGCCGTCCTCTACGCGCAGCTCACCGGGGGGACGGCGCCCCGGCGCCACCTGCCCCCGCAACCGCCGGAGCCGCTGTTCTTCGCGTACATGCGCCACTACGCCTTCCCGGTCCCGGCGGAGACCGGGCGCGGCATCGCGGCGATCACGGTCCCGGACGGCCGCTGGCAGCGGCGCGACCTCAAGACCACGATGCTGCTCGCCTCGGTGATGGCCAAGCACGAGGCGGCGGAGCGCAGCGCCGGGGAGGCGATCTTCGTCGGTCAGGACGGGTTCGTAAACGAGGGGGCCTCGAGCACGCTCTTTCTCGTCCGCGACCACGAGGTGAGCACACCGCCCGCCACCGAGCGCGTGCTCCCCGGTGTGAGCGCCAAGGCGGTGGCGGCGATCTGCGACGTCCTCGGCATCAAGCTGAGGGCGCGGCCGCTCACGTTGAGCGATCTCCACCGCGCCGACGAGATCTTCGTCGCCTCCACGACCCTGCTGCTGATGCCGGTTGTTCGCCTCGACGGCGACCCGGTCGGTGGGGGGACGCCGGGGAGCGTGACGCTCCAGCTCGCCTACCACTTCCAGCGCGAGTTCTGGGGGCAGCCCGGCCCCTGACGGGCCGCGCCTCAGCTCCCGAGACCGCCGTCGATGCGCAGCGTCGCGCCCGTGATGTAGGAGGCGCGCTCGGAGAGCAGGAAGGCGACGGCCCCGGCCACCTCGGCGGGCCGGGCGAACCGGCCGAGCGGAATGCCGGCGATCGCACGAGCCGTGCGCTTCTCGCCGAGCCCTTCGGTCAAGGACGTGGCGACCCAGCCGGGCACCACGGCGTTGACCGTGATCCCGAAGCGCCCGACCTCGCGCGCCAGCGCCTTGCCGAACGCGTGCAGGCCTCCCTTGGCCGCCGCGTAGTTGGCCTGCCCCTCCTGTCCGATGACGCCGGCCAGCGAGCCGACGTTGACGATGCGGCCGCGTCGCGCGTCCATCATCGGGCGCAGGAACGTCCGCGTCAGCCGGTACGCGGCGGTGAGCGCCGTCTCGAGCACCACGTCCCACCGCGCCTCGTCCATGAGCAGGAAGAGGCCGTCGCGCAGGACCGCGGCGTTGTTGACGAGGGCGTAGACGCCGTTCCCCGCGATCTCTGCCGCGAGGGCATCTACGGCGACCGCGTCGGTGACGTCACAGCGGTGCCCCACGGCGTACCCGCCGGACGCGGCGACCGACCCGGCCACCTCGCGCGCGGCGTCGTCACGGTGGCGGTAGAGGAAGTGGACGCGGTAGTTCTCGGCCGCGAGGCGCTCGACGATCGCTCGCCCGATCCCTCGCGAGCCGCCGCTGACCACGACGACCGGGGCCCCGCCCGACAGGTCGTGTCCCGGCCCCCGTGCATCCGATCCGCCGCTCACCTCTCGCGTCCAACCTTTCCGCGGGCGCGCGCGGCGCCCGGCCGACCGCAGAGTAGACCCGACCGCGCCGGCCAGGCAACGCGTTCGCGCCGCTCGCGCTCAGATCAGGGCACTCGCCATCGGAGCGAACACCGGCGGGGCGGCCACCAGGCGCCGCCAGCCGTCCGGGCCCGGATCGCGGCGCAGGTCGCCCTCGTCCACCTTGAAGCGGGCGGCGGAGAGCACGATGTGAACCGTGTCGGAGAGCGGGCGGTAGTGCGAGGTTGCCCCCTCGTAGATCACCCGCACCGGCACGTGCGCGAAGCGGGCGCGAACCTTGCCGGCGCGGACGATGATCTCCGTGTCGATCGAGTAGCGGTTGCCGACCAGCCCCATCCGGCGCAGGCACGAGGAGGCCACCAGCCGGTAGCCGCACTGCGAATCCTCGAGCGGGAACCCCGTCATCAGCTGTAACGCCCGCGTGCCGATGTAGTTCGTCCAAAAACGCTTACTTGGGATCGCCTCACGGTTCCACAGACGGTTGCCGAGGACGAACTCCGCGGTCGGCGCCGCCTCGAGGAAGCGCTGGGCGTCCTCGGGGTCGTGCTGGCCGTCCGCGTCGAGCATCAGGATGTGGGAGTACGACTGCCCCAGCAGCACGGCCAATCCAGAACGGACCGCCGGTCCCTTGCCCGCGTTGCCGGCGTGGGCTACGAGGCTCGCGCCGGCGGCCCGGGCCGCCTCCCCGGTTCCGTCGGTGGAGCCGTCGTCGACGACAAGGACGTCCGGGACGAACTTGCGGACGCCGCGCACGACGTCTCCGACTCGATCGGCACAGTTGTAGGCGGGGATCAGGGCGGCGGTCGAGAACATGACAGGAGTCGAAGTGTATCATCAATCAGGCAGCGAGCGTCACACGGTTCGCGGCGGATCCGAGCTCTCCTCCCCGCCCCCTTCGGCGCGCGACTCCTTCGTGCTCCCCGGGTACAAGTCGAAGCGCAGCAGGCGGCACTCGATCGGGCCGTTGAACAGCACGATCCTCCGCGAAGGACGCAAACCGATCGCCTTGGCGAGCTCCGGGTTACCGACGAGAAGCCACGCGGTGGCGCCGGCGCCGCGGTGCTTGAGGGCGTCGCCGAAGCGGCGGTAGAAACCGGTCAGTTCGGCCACGTCTCCGAGTCTGACACCGTACGGAGGGTTGCAGACGATCACCCCGCTCGGCACCGCTTCGAGCTCGAGCGCGTCCCTCTGGATCGCCTCGACGAATCCGGCGACCCCGGCCGTGGCGGCGTTCCGCCGTATCGCGGCGACCGCCCTGGGGTCGCGGTCCGCCGCGACGATCGGGCACCTCGGCGCGCGCTCGCCGGCGCGTGCCCGCACGCGCTCGGCCTCGAGCAGGGCGGGCTGGTGGTCGGGCCAGCGCTCGCAGGCGAACCCGCGGCGCAGGCCCGGGGCGCGCCGGGCCGCGATCAGCGCCGCCTCGATGGCGATCGTCCCGGTCCCCGCCATCGGGTCGAGGAGCGGCTGCGATCCGTCGTACCCGGCCAGCAGGAGGATCCCGGCGGCGAGCGTCTCGGCCAGAGGCGCCGGTCCTCCGCGCGGCCGGTAGCCGCGGTGCGAGAGCGGCTCTCCGGAGCTGTCGAGCGCGAGGTCGGCCCGCTCCCCGACGAGGTGCAGGTGGACCGGCAGGTCGGGCCGTCGCCGATCGACGTCGGGCCGCTCTCCCCAGCGCGAGCGCAACCGATCGGCGATCGCGTCCTTCACGGTGAGGGCGGCGAACGCCTCGCTGCGAAAACCGCGCCCGCGTCCGGCGGCCGTGACCGCGAACGTGGACGAGCGCGCGAAGACCGCCTCCCAGGGCACCGAGGAAGCCAGCTCGTACAGCTCCTCCGGGCCGGCGGCCGGCCCGCGGGCGAGATGGCGCAGCACCCGCATCGCCGCGCGCAGCCCGACGTTCGCGCGGTACATCTCGCCGAGGCCGCCGCGAAACGTGACCATCCCGCGGCCGCACGTCGCCTCGTCGTGACCGAGCGCCACCAGCTCGTCACGCACGACCTCCTCGAGACCGCGGGTGCACGTCGCGATCAGCTCCCAGCGTTCGCCCGTCGCCGTGGATGGCATCCTGCGACCCTACCTCGTCCCGGGGGCGAGCACCGCGGCCGCGACGATCTCCGCGGCGAGGCCGAAGGCGCCGGCGCGCCGCACCCCGTCCCGCAGAGCGGCGTCGACCTCCCGCAGCAGCTCATCGTCGGCCGCCGCGAGCTCGGCCGCGCGCCGCCACGGCCCCGTGTCCGCCACGCGGGTCACGCTAGCACCACGCCGGCTTCACTTCGTCCCCGGCCCGCGCCGGCGGGCGCGCAGCTCGACGAGGCGTTCCCGGATCCGTTTCTCCCACCCCTCCTCGGTGGGGCGGAAGAAGCGCTCGGCGGCCAGCTCCGGCGGGAGGCACGCCATCTCCGCCACCTTGCTCTCGGTGTCGTGCGCATAGACGTACCCTTCGCCGTAGCCCAGCTCCTTCATCAGGCGCGTCGGGGCGTTGCGGATGTGCAGCGGGACCGGGTACGCCGGCCGCTCGCCCACGGTGCGTTGCACCCTCCCGTACGCCAGGTAGAGCGCGTTCGATTTCGGCGCGAGCGCGAGGTAGACCGCCGCCTGCGCCAGCGCGAGGGCGCACTCGGGCATCCCGACGTGCTCGACGGCGTGCGCCGCGGCCGCGGCCTGCTCGAGCGCCTGCGGGTCCGCCATGCCGACGTCCTCGGAGGCCACGCGCAGCAGGCGGCGCGCCACGAAGCGAGGGTCGGCGCCGCCCTCGAGCATGCGGCCCAGCCAGTACAGCGACGCGTCCACGTCCGAGTTGCGGATCGACTTGTGCAGCGCCGAGATGAGGTTGTAGTGCTCCTCCCCTTCCTTGTCGTACTTCGCGAGGCGGCGCTGGGCCACCTGCCGCACGGTGGCCGCCGTGAGCCGTCCGCCGGCTTCGACCGAGTCGGCGGCGACCTCGAGAAGGTTGAAGGCGACGCGGGCGTCGCCGCCGGCGAGCCGCACGATCTCGGCGAGAGCGTCCTCGTCCGCGTCGAGGCCGAGCTCGCCCACGCCCCTGTCACGATCCGCCAGCGCGCGCTCCAGCAGCGTGCGGACCTCGGCGTCGTCCAGCGGCTCGAGCACGTACACCTTCACGCGCGAGAGCAGCGCGGCGTTGAGCTCGAACGAGGGGTTCTCGGTGGTCGCCCCGATCAGGACGATGTCGCCGCTCTCGACAAAGGGAAGGAACGCGTCCTGCTGCGACCGGTTGAAGCGATGGACCTCGTCGACGAAGAGTACGGTGCGGCGGCCGGTCGCGGCGCGCAGGCGCCGCGCCGACTCCATCACCGCGCGGGCCTCCTTCACCCCCGAGAGCACGGCGGAGAAGGTCACGAACTCCGCGTCGCACTCGCGCGCGAGCACGCGAGCCAGCGTCGTCTTGCCGCTGCCGGGCGGGCCCCAGAAGATCACGGACGGCAGCTCGCCGCGCGCCACCAGCCGGCGCAGGACGCCGTCCTCGCCGACCAGTGTCCCCTGCCCGACGACCTCGGCGAGCGACCGCGGCCGCATCCGCTCGGCCAGCGGGGTGCCGGGCGCGAAGCCGCCGCCTTCACCGAACGGCAGCGTGCCGCTCACGCGGCCCCCGTCCGGCGGCCGGCCGCCAGCGCGACCCCGGCGAGCAGCTCCAGCACCTCGACGCGCTCGACCGCCTGGGCGAAGTCGCTCCCGGCGCAGAACACGCCGTGGCCGAGGAGGACGGCCGCGGGGGCGCGCCGGAGCGCATCGGCGCACGCCGCCGCCAGGTCCACGCTCCCCGGCGCCGCGGCCCCGACCAGCTCGACGCGCGGCACCAACGCCAGGCCTTCCTCGAGGGCGTGCGGGTCGGGCACCCACCCGCTGGCGGCGAGCGCGAGAACGCCGGGCGGATGCGCGTGGACGAGCGCCCGGACGTCCGGGCAGGCGCGGTAGACCGCGTAGTGCGCCAAAGCCTCGCTCGACGCCGCCGCCGGAGGCGGCGCGTCCAGCGCTCCGAGCACGAGGTCGGCGCCGATCAGCCGGCCCTTGTCGGCGCCCCGCGGCGTCAACAGCACGGCGCCGTCCCCGATCCGGCACGAGAGGTTGCCCTCGCGACCCCTGACCAGGCCGCGCCGCGCCAGCACCGCCCCCGCCGCGAGCAGCTCCGCCCGCCGTAACGCTTCGGTCCACAACGTCATCGCGAAACCTCGACCGCTGCCCGCAACGAGTGTACCGCCGGCGGCAGTGGACGCTCCTGCCCCCTGGTCACGACGTGGCGTGTCACTTCGCCCGGCGCGCGATCTCGGATTCGAGACCGGACAGGTCCGGAAGGTTCGGAACCTTGCCCTGGAGCTGCTTGAGCTTGTCCACCTCCTGCTTCGCACCGGCCGCGTCGTTGAGGTCGAATAGGCGGACCACGGCGGCGTTGTAACGCGACTGCCAGTGCTCCGGGTGCAAGTCGGCCGCCTTGTCGAAGAGCTCGACGGCCTTCTTCGGCTGGCCGATCTCCTTGTAGGCGACGCCGAGGTCGGTCATCACGTCGGCGGAGTCGTCCTTGATGGCGCGCGCCCTCTCGTAGTACTGCACCGCCTTGATGAAGTCGTTGAGGTCGTACTCGGTGTTGGCCATCTGGACGAGGTGGTCGTAGTTCTTCGGGTCCTTCGCCAGCAGCCCCTCGAGCTCGCGCGCCTGCTCCAGCAGCTGGGGATTGGCGGTGGCGGCGGTCCGCCCGCCCGTGGGCGGCTTTTGCGCCTCGCCCGAGAGCGGCGGCGCCCCGGGCACCCCCGCGTGCGGGTTAGTGCTGGCCGCCGCCGGAGGCGCGGCCTCCGGCTGGCGCTGACCGATCAGGTACCCCGCAAAAAAACCGAGCAACACGCCCACCACCGCCGTCACCACCGGGTTCTTCCACATCGATCTCTCCTTGACCCTTCTCAGGGTTGTGCTGGTTGAGCTTCACGCCGTGCGACCCAGGTTCCCGACCCGGGCATTCCGACGGCGAGGTTCGTCGCTTCCCAAGCGCCTTCCAGACGCTTCTCATTCCCGCGCTGCACCAACGTTCCTGTGTAGACCGCGACGAACCCCTGCTGGGTGTCGATGCGCTCGAGGCGCAGGTCGTTGCCGACCAGCGTCCCGCGCAGCGAGCCGCGCCATCCGCCGGAGAGCTGGTAGACGCCGGTCACGATCGTCCCGTCGAGCCGCAGGTCGAACACGCCGGTCAGGCCGCCGGGGTCGATCGCCACCGTCCAGCGGCCCGAGAGCTCGTCGCCCGCCGCCTGCCTCGCCTCCTCCATCCGCCGGATCTCCGCCTGGACCTGATCGAGGTAGGCCCTGCGAGCACCGACCGTGGCGCGGAGCTGGTCGGCGGTGCCGAGCAGCGCCGTCAGTTCGGACTCGGCGTGCCGCAGGTCGGAGGATCGCGCCGTGTAGCCGCCGAGGTCCTCCCCGTCCTTCTGGGCGCGCAGGAGGTCGTCACCGAGCCTGACGAGGCGATCGCACGCGCCCCTGATCTGGTCCTGGACCCTCTCGAGCGTGGCGAGGTCGGAGGCCATCAGTCGGTTCTCGATGTCGCGCTGCGTCTTGAACACCTCGAGCGCCCCGTCGTGGCGCTGCGCAGACGCCGAGCCCGCCAGCATCAACACCGCCGTCGCAATCGCCGTGGTGCGCCACATGCTCAGGTCTCCCCCGCCGGTGCCGCCGCGAGTCGGTCCCGGCGACGCCACTCGCCTCGTTCGCCCGCGGTCACGCCTCGGGCCGCTCGCCGATGGCCCGGAGCGTGCATCAACACTAGCATAGGAGGCGTCCGCGCGCCGTTGACTAGAATGCCTCCATGACCATCCAGGAGACGCGCCAGCCGGCGATCCGCGTGACCCTCATGCCCCGCGACACGAACCCCCACGGCACGATCTTCGGAGGGGTGATCCTCTCCTACATCGACCAGGCCGGGGCGATCGAGGCCCGCCTCCACGGCGCCGACAAGGTGGTGACCGTGGCGATGGAAAAGGTCGTGTTCCACGCCCCGGTCCACGTCGGCGATCTGGCGTCGTTCTACGCGGAGCTGGTCCGCGTCGGTCGCACCTCGATCACCGTCAAGGTCGTCGTTGAGGTCGCGCCGACGCGCGGATGCGAGGCGCCGACCCGGGTGACGGAAGCCGAGATCACCTACGTCAACGTCGACGGCTCCGGCGCCCCGACCCCGATCCGACCGGCCCCGTGACCGGTCCGCCGCGGGGCTCCGGGCGGCGTGCCGGGCGACCGACGAAATGACTTACAATGGCTCGTGACCTGGGAGTTCTCCTACGTCGCGGCGCTCATCGTCGGCCTCGCCCTGGCGGCGGTGACGGGGTTGATCCGCGAGCTCAGGCCGCACTCGCGGCGTCACTTCGTCCTCCCGAACCAAGACCTGCACGCCCCCCTGCTCGCGCTCCTCGGCCGTCGCCTCGCGGTCGGCCTGATCCTCTTCGGCGGCGCGGGCTTCGCCCTGCTGGCCAGACGAGGCGTGGCGACCGGCCGCGACGCGGTTGCCGCCGGGGCCGCCGGGGTGCTCGGTGTCATCGCGGCGTTCCTCTTCTTGCGGCGCCCGTGCGCGGTCGCGCTGCGCAGCGAGCGAGCCACGGTCGTGCGCGACATCCCGCCGGGGGGGTACGGCCAGGTGCGCATCAGGCGCGGCGAGGTCGATGTCGTCATGGCCGCCCAGAGCGCGGACAGCGGTGTCCTCGCCGCCGGCACCGAGGTCGAGGTCGTGGACTGCAGCCGCTCGGTGCTCACGGTTCGGCGTCGCCCGGAAGCATGACGGAGCGTCCGCTGACGCTGGTGCTGGCCTCGGCCTCGCCGCGGCGGAGCGAGCTGCTCGGACGGCTCGGGCTCGACGTCAAGGTGGCGGTCTCGCACGTCGACGAGACGCCGCTCGCCGGCGAGGCGCCCGCGACCTACGCCCTGCGCCTGGCGCTGGAGAAGGCGCGCGCGGCGGCGCGCCGCCACCCGGGATCCCCGCTGCTGGCCGCCGACACCGTCGTCGCCCTCGGCGACCGGATCTTCGGCAAGCCGCGTGACCGCGCCGAGGCCGCGGCGATGCTCGCCGAGCTCGCCGGCCGGACGCACGCGGTGGTGACCGCGATGGCCGTGCTCTGGCGGGAGCGCGAGGCCACGCACGTGGAGCTGGCGCGGGTCACGATGGTGGCGCCCTCCGCCGAGCTGCGGGCGTGGTACCTGGCGACCGGAGAGGGCGACGACAAGGCCGGTGCCTACGCGGTGCAGGGCAAGGGCGCGTTGCTCATCGAGCGGGTCGAAGGCAACGTCCAGGCGGTGGTCGGCCTGCCGCTGGCGCCGCTCCCCGCCCTGCTGGCTCGCGTCGGGCTCCGCCTCGCCGCGGCCGGCGCTCGCCTCACGCTCACCTCCGGCCAGGTGACGGCCGACTCGGCGCCGGCCTGACCACTCGCGGGGTCGCCGCCGCCCGCCGGCGACGGCGGCTCACGCTCCGGTCTGGGCCCGCTCGATCTCGATGAGGTCGTGCTTCATCGCCACGCCGGCGGCGAACCCCGTGAGATCGCCGTTGCCGCCCACGATCCGGTGGCAAGGCACCAGGATCGGGACCGGGTTGGCGCCGCACGCGGTGCCGACGGCGCGTGCTGCGCGCGGCTTTCCCAGCTCGGCGGCGATCTCGCCGTAGGTCCGCGTCTGTCCGTACGGCACGTCGCCGAGCTGCTTCCAGACCGCGCGCTGGAACGGCGTCCCCTCGAGCACGACGCTCACCGAGAACGTTCGCAGGCCACCCTCGAGGTAGGCGAGGATCTCGGCCCTCGCGGTGCGGGCGCACTCGAGCGCGGCTCCGTCGCCGACCTCGCGCGGCTTGCCGCGCGCGCCGAGCCGGACGCGCGTGACGCCGGCATCGGCGGACTCGACCTCGACGAGCCCCAGTGGAGATGCGAAGCACACGGTTGCTGCATGACGCGCCATCCCGCCCCCAACGTGCTCGGGATTCTAGCACCGCGCGGATGGCGCGGCGCTCTGCGGCCGCGGCGCCCGATCTCGCGACTCGGTCCCCCTTGACAGCCGCCGGCCGAGTGTCTAACGTGCTCCGGTGCGTCGGTTGATCGCGCTGGTGCTCGTCGGTTGGTTCGCCGCGGCCGTGCCGTGCGCGATCGCCGGCACCTGCGCGCCGAAGGCTCCGATGCGCTGCCCGTGCTGCGCCGGCCGGACGCACTGCGCCTGTCACGGTCCCGAGCGCCAGGCCCCCGTGCAGGGCGCCGGGCTGCCGGCACCGAGAACGGCGCCGGAGCACGCCGCCGAGTTGCCGGCGGCGAGTGGCGCCCCGGCCGTTGCGGCCGGTATCGCGATCGCGGCGGCTCCGTTCGCCTCCCCGGCAACGACCGCGCTGCCGGTCTACCTGAGCGCCTGCGCCTTCCGCTGTTAGCGGTTCCTCGAGGGAGAGGTCTGCCCGCACCCACCCGGGTGTAGCCTCGTTGTCGCGACAACCCTGGAGGATATCGTGAAACGGCTGTCCCTTGCTGTTGCGTTCATCGTCATGGCGCTCGGTCACCACACGGCGCGCGCCGCGGCGCCGCCCCTGCCCCCGCCGGCGGCCGCACCGTCGGCCGCACCGCCGGTCGAGGAGTTGGTCTCCGAGGCGCTGAGCCGCGCGCCGTCGCTCGCGGCGCTGCGCGCCCGCCTCGCGGCCGCCCGCGAGATGGTCGCGCCCGCCGGCGCCCTCCCCGACCCCACCGTCGCGATCGTGCTGCAGGACATGAGCTTCCCCAAATGGACCGTCGGCAGCGATCAGATGTCGATGATCGGGCCCGAGGTCGAACAGGAGATCCCGTTCCCCGGCAAGCGCGCCGCCCGCCGCGACGCGGCCGGCGCCGACGCCGGCGTGCGCGCGAGCGAGCTGGAACGGCTCCAGCGTGAGATCGCGGCGCAGGTGCGCACGCTCTACGCCCGCGTCTGGGCTCTCGACCGGGAACGCGCGGACCTGGAGGCGGCGCGGGAACTGCTCGACATGCTCGCGGCCACCGCGGCGAGCCGCTACTCGGTGGGAGGGAGCGACCAGGAGGCGGTGTTGAAGGCGCAGCTCGAGGTCTCGCGGCTGGCCGAGCGGCTCGACGACCTCGCCGCGGAGCGCGCGGCCGCGGTCGCCGCGCTCAACCGCCTCCTCGACCGGCCCGGCGCCGCGCCTCTGGGACCCGCCGCCGAGTTGCCGCCGCCGGCGGTGCCGGCCCAGCCCTGGGAAGCGTCGGCGGTGCAGGCCTCGCCCGACGTCGCGGTGCGCCAGGCGGCGGTCGCGGCCGCCGAGAAGCGCGTGGCCGTGGCCCGTCTCGACTTCAAGCCCGACTTCGTGACCGGCGCCGGCGTCGGCTTGCGCGGCGGCTACGACCCCTCCGTGACCCTGCGCTTCGGCCTCGTCTTGCCGATCTGGAGGAAGGAGAAGCAGCGCCCGCTCCTGCGCGCCGCCGAGAGCGAGCTGGCCGCGGCCAGGGCCGAGTTGCGGGACGCCGAGGCTTCGGCGCGCGCCGCGGCCGCGGAGCTGGCCGCCCGGTGGCGGCGCGCCGACCGTGTCGTCGAGCTGTACCGGCAGGCGATCGTGCCGCAGTCCAGCGCCGCGGTCGACGCCGCCCGCGCCTCGTATCTGGTCGGGCGCGGCGACTTCCTCACCGTGGTGGACGACTTCAACCGCTGGCTCGACGCCCGCGTCGGCCTGGCCCGCCGCGAGGCCGACCGGTTCGCGACCTGGGCCGAGGTCGAGGCGCTCATCGCTCCCGCCCAGGCCGAGCCGAACCACAAGGAGAACTGAGATGGCGACCTTTTTGCGGGCTCACAGATCGATCCTGGCGCTCGTCGCCGTCGCGGCGCTGGCCGCTCTCATGCTGGGCTGCGGCGGCGCAGCCACCCCGGGCGTTCGCTACCACTGCCCGATGCACCCTACCTTCATCGCCGACAAGCCCGGCGACTGCCCGATCTGCGGCATGCGGTTGGTGCCGATCAGGGAGAAGCTCGCCCCGACGACCGTCCCTCGCTACGTTTGCCCGATGCACCCCGACGTCACGTCCGACAGGCCGGGCCGCTGCCCGGAGTGCGGCATGCCGCTGGTGGCGGCGAAGGTGAACCCAGCCGCGTCTGCGACCGCGGATCCCTCTCCCGCGCCGGAGCTCGACCCCCGGACGCCCGCAGCGCCGCGGCGGGTCCTCTACTACCGCAGCCCGATGAACCCAAGCGTCACCTCCCCGGTGCCGATGAAGGACGAGATGGGAATGGACTACGTCCCGGTCTACGCCGACGAGGTGCAGCCGCCTTCGTCCTCGGCGATCCCGGGCCTGGCGGCGATCCAGCTCACGCAGGAGGGGATCCGCCTGGCCGGGGTGCTGACCGCCCCGGCGGTGGAGGAGAGCCTGGCCCGCACGATCCGCACGGTCGGCACCGTGACCGCCGACGAGACGCGCATCCAGCACTTCCATACCCGGGTCACCGGTTTCGTGACGAAGCTCTACGTAAACTTCACCGGGGAGTTCGTGAAGAAGGGTCAGCCCGTCCTCTCGCTGTACTCCCCGGAGCTGCTCGCGAGCCAGGAGGAGCTGCTGCGCGCCCGCGACGCCGAGAAGCGCTTCGCGACCTCCGACCTGCCCGAGGTGCGCAAGGGCGGCGAGGAGCTGCTCGAGGCGGCCCGCCGCCGCCTCCGTCTCTTCGACGTGCCGGAGGAGTTCATCGATAAGGTCGAGCGCACCGGCGCCCCGCAGCGTGACGTGACGCTGCTCGCCAACGCCACCGGGTACGTGACCTCGAAGGGGATCTTCCAGGGGCAGCAAGTGGATCCCTCGATGATGGACCTGTTCACGATCACCGACCTCTCGCACGTGTGGATCGACGCCCAGTTCTACGAGTACGAGGCGAGCCTTCTCCGCCTCGGCCAGCAGGCGCGCCTGACGTTGGCGTACGACCCCGCCCTCGCCCTGACCGGCCGCATCGCCTACATCTACCCCACCCTCGACACCGCGACGCGCACCGTCACGGTGCGTTTCGACTTCGCCAACCCGGGCCTCAAGCTGAAACCCGGCATGTTCGCCAACGTCGAGCTGGAGACGGGCGGCGAGCGCGGCGTCGTGATCCCCGACTCCGCGATCATCTACACCGGCGAGCGGCAGCTCGTCTTCGTGAGCCTCGGCGGCGGGCGGTTCGAGCCCCGCCAGGTTCGCGTCGGCGTGCACAGCGACGGCAAGGCGCTCGTCCTCTCCGGCGTGGCGGCGGGCGAGCAGGTGGTCGTCAAGGCGAACTTCCTCCTCGACTCCGAGTCGCAGCTGCGCGCCGCGATCGCGGCCGCGAGCGCGGGGGAGAAGAAGCCATGATCAAGAGGATCATCGAGTTCTCCGCCCACAACCGCGCCCTCGTCCTGCTCGGCGTGGCGGTCGTCGGGGTGTTCTCCTGGTACACCCTCAAGAGGATCCGCCTCGACGCCCTGCCCGACCTGTCGGACACCCAGGTGATCATCTACTCGCGCTGGGACCGCTCCCCCGACATCATCGAGGACCAGGTCACCTACCCGATCATCTCCGCG
>JAKAFI010000049.1 GCA_021818005.1 Acidobacteriota bacterium
TTCGACAGTCTCAGTTCGTTTTGAACTCTTCATTTTCAACTCTCAACTTTTCGCTCGCGATCCCGCGCTCGCGCTTCTGTGCGCACCTTGGAAATCAGGTACCATCGCACCATGCGCGCGCTGATCACAGGGGCCAGCGGGTTCGTCGGCGGTCACCTGCTCGAGTACCTGCGCGCCGAGCACCCGGAGGTCGAACCGATCGCGCTACGGCGGTGGCGCGCGGAGGCGGCCGGGGAGGCGGCGGCGCCGGGCGGTGTGCCGACCGTCGAGGCCAACCTGCTCGACGCGTCGTCACTGGTGCGGGCGCTGCGGGCGAGCCGCCCGGACGTGGTCTTCCACCTCGCCGCCTCGTCCTCGGTGGCAAGTTCGTGGGACGCCCCGTCCGAGATGCTGCAGGTCAACGCCCTCGGGACGCTGCACCTGCTCGAGGCCGTGCGCCAGCTCGACCTCGACGCGCGCGTCGTGCTGGCGTGCTCGGCGGAGGCGTACGGGCTCGTGGAGGAGCGCGAGCTCCCGATCCGGGAGGAGCAGCCGTTCCGGCCGGTTTCCCCGTACGCCGTCAGCAAGGCGACGGCCGACCTGCTGGGGTTTCAGTACTTCCAGACGTTCCGGCTGCCCACGGTGCGCCTGCGCCTGTTCAACCACTGTGGGCCGCGCCAGTCGCACCGTTTCGTGATCGCTTCGCTGGCCCGCCAGGTCGCCGAGATCGAGGCCGGCCTCAGGCCGCCCCGGATCGAGGTGGGGAACGTCGAGGTGCGCCGCGACTTCGTGGACGTGCGCGACGCGGTGCGCGCGTACTGGCTGGCGGCGGCGCGCGGCGAGGCGGGGGCCGCCTACAACGTCGCCAGCGGCCGGGCGCGCTCGATCGGCGAGGTCCTCGACGGGTTGCTGGCGCGGGCCGGCGCGGGCGCGGAGGTGGTGAGCGATCCGAACCGCCTGCGGCCGGCGGAGATCCCGGTGCTCCTCGGAGACGCGTCCCGCTTCCGCGCCGCGACGGGGTGGCGGCCCGAGGTGCCGTTCGAGCGCACGCTCGCCGACACGCTCGGGTACTGGCGCGACGCGGTGCGCCGGTGACGCCCGCGCTTCCGGGCGAAACCGCCTATACTTCGGCCATGTCCTCGAGTCTGGCGACGCGACCGCTCCTGCGCTGGGACGCCTTCGCGATCACGGTGGACCTCGACATGGTGGAGCTCGCGCTCAACCGCGAGCTGGCCCGGCGCGTCCCGAACCTCCGGCGGCTCGAGATCGCCGGCGACGGGGACACGCTGGAGCTGCACCTCGAGGCGGCGTGGCAGGGGCTCCCGGGCCAGGTCACGGCCCGGCTGCGTGAGCTGCGGTTGCGGCGCCGGTTCTTCGGCTGCCGGATCGAGTCGGTGCACGGCCCGCTCGGGATCCCGCTGCCGGTCGCGCTCGTCGGCGCGCTCGCGCGACGCCTCGGCCAGGGGATGCTGCGGTTCGACGCGGAGGACCGCATCGTGCTCGCCGATCTGCGGCGCTTCCTGCCGGAAGGGCTCGAGGTCCGCGTGAGCGACGTCCTCTGCGAGGGGCGCCGGCTGCGCGTCGAGCTCGCCGGCGGGTCGGTGGCCGCGGTGCTTGCGGGCGTGGCCAACGCCGCCGGGTAGCGACCCGAAACACGGGCGTCGCGCCGCCGGGTGGCGGCTGCGCTCCCCCTGACGTTAGACTTGAAGGCGGATGTTCCAACGGATGAAGAGGACCCCGCTTCGCGTCATCTGGCCGCTCGTGGGCCTGGCGTTGTTCGCCGCCGCCCTGTGGGCCCTCCACGATGCCCTGCGGAAGTACAGCTACCACGAGGTGCTGCGCGAGTTCCGCAACTTGCCGGCGGACCGGATCGGGCTCGCGGTCGCCCTGGCCCTTGCGAGCTACCTCTTGCTCACCCTGTACGACGCTCTCGGCGTGCGCTACGCGGGCCACGCGCTCCCGTATCGGCGGATCGCTCTCGCCTCGTTCGTCGGCCAGGCGTTCTCCAACGCCGTCGGCCACGACCTGATCGCCGGCGCCTCGGTGCGGCTGCGGCTGTACTCGGGGTGGGGCCTTTCGACGCTGGCGATCGCGAAGGTGATCGCGTTCTGCAGCATGACGTTCTGGCTCGGCTTCCTGGCGGTCGCCGGGGTGGCGTTCACGGTCGAGCCGCTGGCGCTGCCGCCGGCGCTGCACCTGCCGTTCGCCAGCGTCCAACCGCTCGGGCTGGTGTTCTTAGCCGCGCTCGCCGTGCCGGTGCTCGCGAGCGCACTGCGGCGCTCGCCGCTCGTGGTGCGCGGCCTCGAGTTCCCGATCCCGTCGCCGCGGCTGCTCGCGGGCCAGCTCGCGATCTCGATCCTCGACTGGCTCGCGGTCGGCGGGGCGCTGTACGTGCTGCTCGCGCCACCGAAGCTGTCGTTCGGCGGCTTCGTCGGGATCTACGTTCTGGTGCAGCTCGCAGCGGTGGTCAGCCAGGTGCCCGGCGGTCTCGGCGTGTTCGAGGGCGGGATGGTCCTGCTGCTGGCGCCGTTCATGCCGGCGGCGGCGGCGCTCGGCGCGCTGCTGGCGTTCCGCGTGATCTACTACCTGGCGCCGCTCGCCGTGGCGGCGGCGTTGCTCGGCGCGCACGAGCTGATGCTGCGCCGCCAGGGGGTGCGGCGGGCGGTGCAGGTGTTCGGCCGCTGGGCGCCGGCCGTGGTGCCGCAGCTGCTCGCCATCACCTGCTTCGTCGGCGGCACGATCCTGCTCTTCTCGGGGGCGACCCCGGCGGCGAGGTGGCGGCTCGAGTGGCTGCGCGACTTCATCCCGCTGCCGGTCCTGGAGCTCTCCCACTTCCTCGGCAGCGTCGCCGGCGCTGCGCTCCTCCTCCTCGCCCAGGGGTTGCAGAAGCGCCTCGACGGCGCCTATCTGATGGCCGTGTCGCTGCTTTCGGTGGGCGTCGTGGTCTCGCTGCTCAAGGGCCTCGACTACGAGGAGGCGGCGGCGCTGGCGCTGATGCTGGCCGCGCTGCTGCCGAGCCGGAGACACTTCTACCGCAAGGCGTCGCTGACCGGCGAGTGGCTGAGCCCGACATGGATCGGCGCCACCGTGCTCGTGCTCGCCGCGTCGATCTGGCTCGGGTTCTTCTCGTACAAGCACGTCGAGTACTCCAGCGACCTGTGGTGGCGCTTCGCGTTCTCCGGCAACGCGCCGCGCTTCCTCCGCGCGACCGTCGGCGCGGTCGGTGTGGCGCTGCTGTTTGCGGTCGCCAGGCTGCTGCGCGCCGCGCCGCCGCGGGCTCCGGAGGTCGTCGGCGGGGACCTCGAGCGGGTGCGCGCGGTCGTCGCACGTTCGCCGCGCACCCAGGCGAACCTGGCGCTGCTCGGCGACAAGCGCTTCGTCTTCAGCGACGACGGGGGCTCGTTCATCATGTACGGCGTGAACGGCCGCAGCTGGGTCGCGCTCGGCGACCCGGTGGGGCCGGGTTCGGCGATGTCGGAGCTGGTGTGGCGGTTCGGCGAGCTCTGCCACCGCCACGACGATTGGCCGGTGTTCTACGAGGTCGGCCGGGAGCACCTGCACCTCTACCTCGATCTCGGGCTCACGGTGATGCGGCTCGGCGAGGAGGCCCGCGTGCCGCTCGGTGAGTTCTCCCTCGAGGGCCACGGTCGCAAATGGCTGCGCCACGTGCACCGCCGGCTCGAGGCCGAGGGGTGCAGCTTCGAGATCGTCCCGGCCGCCGGCGTCCGGGAGCTGCTCGACGACCTCGGGTCGGTGTCGGAGGAGTGGCTCGCGGCGAAGAGGACGCGGGAAAAGGGGTTCTCGCTCGGGTTCTTCTCGCCGGAGTACGTGACGCAGTTCCCGGTGGCGGTGGTGCGGCACGGAAGCCGGATCGTCGCGTTCGCCAACGTGTGGACCGGCGCCGGGCAGGAGGAACTCTCGGTCGACCTGATGCGATTCCGCGGCGACGCGCCCAACGGCGTCATGGAGTACATGTTCGTCAAGCTGATGCTGTGGGGGCGGGGTGCGGGGTACCGTTGGTTCAACCTCGGCATGGCGCCGCTCTCGGGGATGCAGGAGCGCACGCTGGCGCCGCTGTGGATGCGGCTCGGCGCCCTCGTCTACCGCCACGGGGAGAACTTCTACAACTTCCAGGGGATCCGGCAGTACAAGGAAAAGTTCGCCCCGGTCTGGGAGCCGAGGTACCTCGCGTCCCCGGGCGGGCTCGCGCTGCCGCGCATCGTGGCCAACGTCGCGGCGCTGATCGCGGGGGGGCTGAAGGGAGTGGTGCTGAAATGAGGCGATCGCTGGTGCTCGCGCTGGCGCTGCTCGCCGCGGCGCCGGCCGCCGCGGGCGAGAGGACGCTCACCTTCGGGCGGTTCGGCACGGTGACGCTCTACGGGAACGAGCCGCGTCCGACCGAGGTCGTGCTCTTCGTCTCCGGCGACGGGGGCTGGAACAAGGGGGTCGTGGACATGGCCCGGGAGCTGGCGGCGACCGGCGCCTTGGTGGTCGGCATCGACATCGTCCACTATCTCAAGCAGCTCGCCGCCGCGACGGAATCCTGTCTGTACCCGGCGGCCGAGTTCGAGGCGTTGTCCCAGTACGTGCAGATGAAGCTCGGGTTGCCGGCGTACCACCCACCGGTGCTGGTCGGGTACTCCTCGGGCGCAACGCTCGTATACGCCGTGCTGGTGCAAGCGCCGCCCAACACGTTCGCGGGTGCGATCAGCCTCGGCTTCTGCCCCGACTTCCCGAAGACGCGGCCGTTCTGCCGGGGGCACGGTCTGGCGTCAGCGCCGCGGGCGCACGGCCAGGGGATCGACTTTCTCGCGGCCTCGACGCTGGAGCAACCGTGGGTCGCGCTGCAGGGCGCGATCGACCAGGTGTGCGACCCGGCGGCCACCGCACGCTTCGTCGCGGCCGTGCCGCAGGGACGGATCGTGATGCTGCCGAAGGTGGGGCACGGCTTCGCGGTGCCGCGCAACTGGATGCCGCAGTTCAAGCAGGCGTTCGCCGGCATCGCCGAGGCCGCGGCCGCACCGGCGCCGGCTCCGGCGGCGACGACAGCGGGATCGGGCGCGGCGGCGCCCGCGCCGGAGCCCGACGTGTCGGGCCTGCCGCTGGTCGAGGTGGCGGCCTCCGGGACGCCGTCGGACACGCTGGCGGTCATCGTTTCGGGCGACGGCGGTTGGGCGGGGATCGACCGCGAGATCGGCACGGTGATCGCCGCACGCGGCACCCCGGTCGTCGGGCTGAACTCGCTGCAGTACTTCTGGACGAAGAAGACCCCCGATGTCGCCGCGGCAGACCTCGTCCGCATCCTGCGGCACTACCTCGCCGCGTGGCACAAGCAGCGCGTGCTCCTGGTGGGCTACTCGCGCGGCGCCGAGGTGCTGCCGTTCATGGCGAACCGCTTGCCGCCCGACCTGCGCGCGCGGGTGCGCCTGGTCGCGCTGCTCGGGGCCACGGGACGGGTCGCGTTCGAGTTCCACGTCGAGGACTGGCTCGGCGGCTCCGCACGGAAGGACGACCTGCCGGTCGAGCCCGAGGTCGCAAGGTTGGCGGGGCTTAAGGTCCTGTGCGTGTACGGCAGCGAGGAGCGCGATTCGCTGTGTCCGACGCTCCCTCCGGGACTGGCGACAGGCATGGAGTTGAAAGGTGCCCACCACTTCGGCGGCGCCTACCGGGAGATCGCTGGCGCCATCCTACTCGCCGCCGGTCTCGGCGCGAGCTGACAAGCGGCGGCACCTTCCCGGACGGGTCGGGCCGGGCGCGAGGACGTATCATCGCGGCGGAGAGAGGCAGGATGGCGGCGAGAGACGTGGACGTGGCGGTGATCGGCGGCGGGATCGTCGGCGTGGCGACCGCGATGGCCGTGCTGGAGAAGTCCCGCGTCTCGCTGACGATCGTCGAGAAGGAAGCGCGGCTGGCCGCCCACCAGACCGGCCACAACAGCGGCGTGATCCACTCCGGGCTCTACTACAAGCCGGGCTCGCTGAAGGCGCGCAACTGCACGGCCGGCCGCGAACTGCTGCTCCGGTTCTGCGCGGAGCACGGCATCCCGGCCGAGCGCTGCGGCAAGGTGGTCGTCGCGACGGGCCCGGAGCAGCTCCCGGCGCTCGCCGAGTTGCGGCGCCGGGGCGAGGCGAACGGCCTCGCCGGGCTGCGCTCGCTCGCCGCGGAGGAGATCCGCGAGTTCGAGCCGCACGCCGCCGGGGTCGCGGGGCTGTTCGTGCCGCAGACCGGGATCGTCGACTACGCCAGGGTGACCGAGGCGTACGCGGAGGTGGTGCGGCAGCGCGGCGGCGACGTGCTCCTGTCGGCGCCGGTGCGGGCAATCGTGCGCGACGGCGCCGGCACGGTGCTGGTGACCGACGCCGGCGAGGTTCGCTGCCGGTTCCTGGTCAACTGCGCCGGTCTGCACAGCGACCGGATCGCGCGCCTGGCCGGCGTCGACCCCGGCGTCCTCATCGTGCCGTTCCGCGGTGAGTACTACGAGCTGACGCCGGGTCGGCGGGAGCTCGTCAGGAACCTGATCTACCCGGTTCCCGACCCCGAGTTCCCGTTCCTCGGGGTCCACTTCACCAGGATGATCGGGGGCGGGGTCGAGGCCGGCCCCAACGCCGTCCTGGCGCTCAAACGCGAGGGGTATACGCGGTCGAGCTTCTTGCTGCGCGACGCGCTGGAGACGGCGGCGGCACCCGCGTTCTGGCGCCTGGCCCGGAGCTACTGGCGAACGGGCCTCGGTGAGGTCCGGCGGTCGTTCTCCGTGCGCGCGTTCGCGCGGGCGTTGCAGGCGCTCGTGCCCGAGATCACCGCTGCCGACCTGAGGCGGGCCGGCGCCGGGGTGCGGGCGCAGGCGCTCGACCGCTCCGGCCGGTTGCTCGACGACTTCAGTATCGTCGAGGCCGCGCGCCAGGTCCACGTGCTCAACGCGCCGTCGCCCGCCGCCACCGCGTCGATCAGCATCGGGGAGGCGATCGCCGTGGTTGCGCGGGCGAACTTCGATCTCGCCTGAGCGAGGCGGGGCCCCCGTGGCCGCGACGGTTGCCGCCCGGCCAAAGCGACATATACTCGCCGCCAAATGAACGCCCCCGCGCCGGGTTCCGGCGCAGTCGAGCCTGTCGACGTGCCTCTGCCGGCGGGTGATCCGCGATTCCGGCCGGTCCCCGCAGTGGCGCTCGCCGCCGTCACGCTCCTGCTCCTGCTGGCCCAGCTCTGGACCGGGTTGGCGAGCGCCGGCCGCCGGGTCGGCCTGGTCGTACGGGAGACCTCGGCGGGGCTCGAAGTCACGGCCGTGGCCCCGGGTCTTCCCGCTGAGCGGGCCGGGGTAGCCGCGGGCGACCTCCTGATGCGGGTAGCCGGCGTGGAGGTCACCAACACGGCCGACTACAACCGCGCCGCCGGGTCGTTCGGGAAGCATCGGCCGGTTGAGTTCGTGCTCCGGCGCGGCAGCGCGCCGATGACCGTGTCGGTCGTCCCTGGCGTTCCCTTCGGCTGGCCGGACTTCGTGATCTCGGCGGTGACGACGCTGTGCTTCCTCGGTGTCGGGCTGCTGGCGTTCGTGCAGCGGTTTGGAGACCTGCGCGCCCGATTGCTTGCGCTGTTCTGCTCGGCCGTCGCGATCGAGCTGGCCCTCCCCTCGGGCGTCATCGGCTTCCCGTCGTTGACCGTGCCGTTGTTGTTCGCCTTCTACCTCCTGACCGGCCTGCAGATCGGAACGGAGCTGCACCTCGCCTCGGTGCTGCCCAGGCGGTCGCCGTGGCTGGTCCGCTGGCCGTGGGTGGTCCCCGCGTTCTACGCGGCGGGGGGCGCCGTCGCGGTCGGCACGACCGCGGCGTTGCTCGCCGAGCGCGTGTTCTCCTCGCGGGTGTTGCCGTGGAGCTTCGCCCAGGCAGAGTCCGCGGTAAACAACGTTCTGATGCCGGTGTGGGCCGCTGCGATCGTTGTCCTGCTCGCCATGCCCGCGTTCCGCTTCCCCGAGCCCGAGGGCCGGCAACAGGCTGGCCTCGTCCTGCTCGGAGCGCTGCCGTGGGCGGGGATCGTGTTCTGGACGGCCGCGGCCACCTTGGTGGGCGCCGCGACGCCGCAGTGGCTGGACTCGCTGTGGTCCCCGCTGCTGCTCTGCTATCCGGTCGCGGTCTTCACGGCGATCTATCGCTACCACCTTTTCGACCTCGAGTTCCTGGTGCGACGCAGCATGATCTACGGTGCCCTCACGGGCTCCCTGCTCCTGGTCTTCTACGTCGTAATCGGGGCCGGCAGCGCCTTCGTCTCGGAGGCGGTCGCGGGGGCCAGGGTCTCGGTGTGGATCGTGGCGACGGCGACGCTGCTGCTCGGCCTGCTCTTCGCGCCGCTGCGTTCGTTGTTGCAGCGTCTGATCGATCGCACCTTCTTCCCGGAGAGGGAGAGCCGGCACGAGCGTCTCACCGGGCTGGCGCACGAACTGGCCTCCCAGGGCAAGCTTCCGGCGATGGGGCGTCACCTGGTCGTACAGCTGCGGGAGATCTTCGCCGTGAACGGGATCACGCTCCTGCTTGCCGACCCCAAGAGCGGCGTGCTGGCGCCACTCGCGTCCAGCCGGACGTCCGCGACGGAGGGCAACGACCTCGAGGGGGCACACCTGCTCCCCCCGGACGACCCGGCCGTTCGCCTGCTCCGGCGGAGCAAGCGGCCGCTGACGGCGGCCCAGCTCAAAGGGAGGAGCGCGCCGTTCGGTCAGCAGCTCGACCACTTCCGGGCCGCGGTCGCGGTGCCTCTCCTGACACAGGGTGAGCTGGTCGGCGTGCTGCTCGTCGGCGCCAAGGAACGGATGAGGCGGCGGTTCCCGGCCGAGGAGCTGGATCTGCTCAACCTGTTCTCGCACAACGTCGCGGCGGTCCTCGAGAACGCTCGCCTGTTCGAATCGGCGACCTACGAGAACCTCACCGGCCTGCTGCGGCGGGGAGCGATCCTCGATCAGCTGGAACGGGAGCTGGAACGGGCGCGGCGCTACGAACGGCCGCTCGCAGTGGGGATGGCGGACATCGACCGATTCAAGGTGATCAACGATACCTACGGCCATCTCGCCGGCGACACGGCGCTGACGGCGGTGGCGCAGGCGTTGATGGCCGGCCTGCGGAGCAGCGATGCGGTGGGCCGGTACGGCGGCGACGAGTTCCTCTTCGTCCTGCCGGAGACGGACCTCGGCGGCGCCGCGGCGGTCGCCGAGAAGGTCCGCGGACTGATCGAGCGCGTGCGGATCGATCTCGATGACGGGCGCGGGTTCGGGGTGACGGTCTCGATCGGGCTCGCCTCGGTGGCTGACCTCGACGATCCGGCCCATCCGCAGACCGGGCCGCTGCTCGCGCGCGCCGACCAGAACCTCTACCGGGCCAAACAGGTGGGGCGCAACCGGGTCGAGCCGGCCCTGACCCCGCCGGCGGCGGCGCCCGTCCACTGACCGTACTGCGGGCCCGGACCGCGGTGCCGTCAGCGCCTGGCGGCGGCCACCGCCATCGTGACGAGCCCGGCGATGAGCAGGAGGCCGCCCAGCGGGGTCACGGCCCCCAGCCAGCGTGGGCCGCCGAGGGCCAGGGCGGCCACGGTCCCGCTGAAGATCGTCGCACCGCCCGTCAGCGCCGTCCCCGCCGTCCGCCAGGGCCGGCCCGGCGCGGCGTGCGAACCGAGACCGGCGGCGACGAGGGCGAAACCGCCGATGGTAAGGTAGCGGACCGCCGTGGCCCAAAGCTCCATCGAGGCGGCATCGAGGCGGGCGCGGAGGAGGTGAGCCCCAAGCGCCCCGGACGCGACCGCCAGCGCGAGCAGGGTCGAGCCGATCGAGAACCAGGGTGTGCGCATGCCCCGAGGATACCGGAGCCGCCGCCCGGCGCCGTCCTCGCCGGGCCTCACTCCTCCGGAACGAGCTTGGTCGAGAGGTAGCGCTCGCCGCGATCGCAGGCCACGGTGACGACCGTGCGCCCCTCGCCGAGCCGGCGCGCCTCCTCGAGCGCGACCGCGAGGATCGCGCCGGTCGACGGGCCGCAGAAGATCCCTTCCTCGCGCGCGAGGCGGCGCGCCGCGGCGAACGCGACGTCGTCGCTCACGCGCACCTGCTCGGAGATCAGCGAGGCGTCCCAGATCGGGGGCACGAACGTGCCGTCGAAGTGCAGCAACCCTTCGATCTTGGAGTGCGAGTTGTCGGGCTCGACGCCGACGATCCGGGTGGGGCGGCCGTGGTCCCGCATGAACCGGGCGACCCCCATCAGGGTGCCGCCGGTGCCGGCCCCGGCGACGAAGCAGTCGAGCTCGCCGTGGGTCTGGACGAGCAGCTCGGCGCCGGTGCCGTGGTAGTGCGACAGGACGTTGCCCTCGTTTCCGTTCTGGTTGAGGTAGAAGAAGGTGTTCGTGTCCTTCGCCGCTTCCTGCGCGGCCCAGATGTGGGAGTTCTGGTCCGCCCCGGTGGTGAGGACCACCTCGGTCCCCCACGTGCGCATGATCTTCCGCCGCTCCACCGACTTGGTCTCCGGCATGTAGATGCGCGAGCGATACCCCTTGAGGGTCGCGATCATGCCGAGTGCGATGCCGGTGTTGCCGGACGACGCGTCGATGATGATGTGGTGCGGTTCGAGCACGCCGGCCCGCTCGGCGTCCTCGATGATGTACTTGACGACGCGGTCCTTCAACGAGCCCGACGGGTTCCAGGCCTCCATCTTCATGAGCACCGTGGCCATCCCCGGCTCGGTCAGGCGGCGCAGGGGGATGAGCGGTGTGTTGCCGATGAGGTCCAGGACGGTCGTTGTGCTCACGCGGTCTCCATGCCCGTCCGGTCGCGGTGGCCCGGCGGAACGCGCGAAAGCATACACCACCGCGGAACGGCCGTGTGTTAGGCTCCGCCGGTGCTGACGGACTGGCTGGTCAGGACGTTCGTGCCCCGCGCGGACGAGGTGTCGGATCCCCGCACCAGGGAGGCCTACGGTCTCCTCGAGGGGTGGACGAGCGTCGTCATCAACCTGGTGCTGTTCGCCGTCAAGCTGGTGCCGGGCCTCATGATCGGCAGCATTACCCTGGTCGCCGATGCGCTGCACTCGTTCGGCGACCTGCTCGGGTCCGCCGTGGTCATCTGGGGTTTCAGGGCCGCGGCGCGGCCATCGGACGCCGAGCACCCGTTCGGCCACGGCCGGGTCGAGAGCATCGCCACGCTCTTCCTCGGGATCCTCCTCTTCGTCGCATCGTGGGAGATCGGCCAGAACTCCGTGCTGCGGCTACTCCACCCCAGGCCGGTGCACGCCTCCGTGGCGCTGTTGCTGCTGCTGGCCGCGACGCTCCCGCTCAAGGAGTGGCTCGCGCGGCTGGCGCGTGAGCTCGCGAGGAGGATCGGGTCGAGCGCGTTGCAGGGAGACTTTCTCCACCATCGCAGCGACGCCATCGCCACCGGCGTGGTGATCGTCTCGCTGGCGGCGGGAAGGTTCGGGCTGGACTGGGTGGACGGGGTCGGCGGGTTGGCGGTGGCGGGGTTCATCGCGGCGGCGGCGTACGCGCTGGTGCGGGACGCGATCGACCCGCTGATCGGGCAGGCGCCGGCGCCGCAGCTGCTCGCCGAGATCCGCGCGACCGCCACGGCGGTGCCCGGTGTCGAGGGGGTGCACGACGTGGCGGTCCACTGGTACGGCGGGCTGATCGTGACCTCGCTGCACATCGAGGTCTCCGACGCGCTCGACATCACCAGCGCCCACGATCTGGCTGACGCGGTGGAGACGGCCCTGACTGATCGTTTCGCCGGGCAGGCCGTCGTGCACGTGGACCCGGTGAACCGCTCGCACCCCCTCGACCCGGCGATCCGGTCCTTTCTCGCCGAGACGCTGCCCGCGATCGCCGGCGCCCGGGAGTTCAACGGGTTGCGCATCGTCGGACGGGAACGCCCCTGCTACGTGATTCTCGACCTCAAGGCCGACCCCGACCGCGCGCCGGCCGCCGCCGCCGCGGTTCGCGCGGCGGTGACCGGGCGTTTCCCCGAGGTCGCGAAGGTCGTCATCAACGTGGCCCCGCGCTTCGTCTACTGAGTCCGCGGCAGGCCCCGGCGGGCGCGGATTCCCGTCGGGAGGCAGTTGACGGCCGGGCGCGCGATATGCCACCTTGACCGCACGCAAGGGAGGCTCCCGTGCCCGACATCGCACGCATGCAGGAACAGATCAGGGAGGCCGGCGCCGACGGCTGGCTGCTCTACGACTTTCGCAACCGCGACACGATCGCCTACAGCGTCCTCGGACTCGACGCCGGGAAGTTCACGACGCGGCGGTGGTTCTACTGGATCCCGGTGCAGGGCGAGCCGGTGCGGATCGTCTCGGCGGTGGAGTCGACCAAGCTCGACGCGCTGCCCGGCGCCAAGCGGGTGTACCTGTCGTGGCGTGAGCTGCACGCGACGCTGCGCGAGGTGCTCGGCTCCGCGACCCGGGTCGCGATGCAGTACTCCCCCGAGGGGAACGTGCCGTACGTCTCGATCGTGGACGCGGGCACGGTCGAGTTGATCCGCTCGTTCGGGTACGAGGTCGTGTCCTCGGCGGGGCTCGTGCAGACGTTCCAGGCGCTGCTCGACGACGAGGCGTACCGCTCCCACCTGGACGCCGGCGAGCGCGTCCAGCGCATCAAGGACGAGGCGTTCGCGCTGGTCGGCGCCGAGTTGCGCGCTTCCCGCACCCTCACGCAGTACGACGTGCAGCAGTTCATCGTCAAGCGGTTCGGCGAGGAGGGGCTCGACTGCATGGGCGAGTTCCCGATCGTAGGGACGAACGAGCAACCGGCGGACCCGCACTTCGAGCCGACGAGGGAGAATGCGAGACCGATTCGGAAGGGCGACACGCTCCTCATCGACCTCTGGGCGAAGCTACAAAAGCCGCGATCGGTTTTCTACGACATCACGTGGTGCGCCTTCGTGGGCGCGAAGCCGCCCGCGAAGTACATCGAGATCTTCAACGTGGTTCGCGACGGCCGCGACGCCGCCCTGGCGTTCGTCCAGAGCCGGTACGCCGCCGGGGAGCCGGTGTACGGCTGGGAGGTCGATGACGCCTGTCGCGCCGTGGTGGAGAAGGCAGGGTACGGGCGGCAGTTCGTCCACCGCACCGGTCACTCGATCGGGGAGGAGGTGCACTGGAGCGGGGTCAACATCGACAACCTCGAAACCCGCGACGACCGCCGGCTCGTGCCCGGCGTCTGCTTCTCGATCGAACCGGGCATCTACCTGCCGGGCGAGATGGCGGTGCGCTCCGAGATTAACGTGTTCATCACCCCCGACGGCAGGGTCGATGTCGCGGGAGAGATGCAGAAGCACCTGATCCTGATCGACGTCGGTTGAGCGGGCATGTCGGACGGTGACGAGGTCGAGGTCGTGCGGGTCGCGGGGGCGGTCAACGCCGAACCGGTGCTCGCCGCGCTGCGCGCCAACGGGATCCCGGCGGCCGTGGTCGGCGAGGCTGCTGGGAGGGTGTACGGCCTGACCCTGAACGGCCTCGGGGTGGTGCGGGTCGTGGTGCCCTCCGAGTTCGCACGGCAGGCCCGCGACCTGCTCGAGGCCGGTGAGCTGCATCAGCTCGAGATCCACGAGGGCGAAGAGAGCGGCGGAGAAGGCTAGTCAGCCGCGGCACGCCACCTCTGGGAAATGACGTGAGCCGCGGTTGCGGAAGCGGTGCCCCGAGCCCGGCGCCCTGAGCCCGGGTGGGTGGGGGAGGGACGATGGGTTGGTACCTCTGGGTGATCCTGGGCTACCTGTTGGTGCTCACGGTGTTCAACGTCTACCGTTCCAGGCAGGTCAAGACGCAGGACGACTTCATGGTGGCCGGGCGCAAGCTCTCCCTCACTACGATGGTCTTCACGCTGGTCTGCACCTGGATCGGGTCCGGGACGTTCATCGCCGGCGCCGAGTACGCCTACCACGCCGGCTGGAGCGCCCTGTGGCAGCCGGCGGGGGCGTTCCTCGGGATCGGCATCATCTACTTCGTCGCCGGCAAGATCCGCACCTTCGGGCAGTACACCGTCGGCGACATCCTCGAGGTCCGCTACGGCAAGTTCGCCCGTCTGTTCGGCGCCCTGGCGTTGATCGTCGCCTTCACCACGATCGTGGCATACCAGTTCCGCGCCGGGGGCTACATCCTCAACGTCGTGACCGACGGCAAGGTGTCGCTTGCGATGGGGCAGGCGATCGCCGCCGCGTTCGTCATCCTCTTCGTGGCGATCGGCGGCATGGTCGCGGTGGCGCACACCGACCTGCCGAACGGCATCATCATCGTGCTCGCATGCTGTCTGGCGGTGCCGTTCGTCATCGTGACCGCCGGCGGCTGGTCGCACGCGGCTCAGGTCCTTCCCCCCGGTGATTTCATGGTGTTCTCGCCCGACTTCGGGAAGTATCCCGCGCTCAAGGGCCTGTCGTACTTCCTCTCGACGCTCCTGCTCCTGATGGGCGTGCAGTCGATGTACCAGAAGTTCTACGCCGCGCGCTCGCCGAAGGAGGCGAGGCGCGCCGTGGCAATCTGGATCGTCGGCACGATCGTCGTCGAGAGCATCGTGATCGCCATCGCCGTCTTCGCGGCGGCCTATAACCTCGAGCACCACACCCACTGGGACCCGCGCTCGCTCGTGCTCAACGCGGCGCGTCACATGGTGCCGGCGCCGGTCGGCGTGCTCCTGCTCGGCGCCGCCTGCGCGGTGGTCCTCTCCACCGGGATGAACTACCTGCTCTCGTCGAGTTCCAACGTAATGCGGGACATCTACCAGGGCATGCTGCGCCCGGACGCGGACCCGACGAAGATGGTCGCGCTGCAGAAGGTCTTTGTGGTGGGGCTCGGCGTCTGTGCGTTCGCCATGATCTTCATTCCGACCGCGTTCAACCTGCAGATCTCGGTCCTCCAGTACGCCTACTTCGCGTACACGATGTACGGCGTCGCCGTGACCCCGGCG
>JAKAFI010000352.1 GCA_021818005.1 Acidobacteriota bacterium
CAAGCGGTACCTCGCGGTCGTGCGCGGTGACCCCGGCGCCGAGGAGCTGGACCTTGCCGGGCCGATCGCGACCGACCCCGTCCTGGCCGGGCGCTTCCGCGTCGCCCGCGGCGGCCGCCCGGCCCGCAGCCGGGTGCGACGCCTGACGGCCGCCGGCGGCCTCGCGCTGGTCGAGGTCCACCCCCTTACCGGCCGCACCCACCAGGTGCGCGTCCACCTCGCCGGTGCCGGCTGCCCGGTGGCGGGGGACGCGCTCTACGGCGGCGGTAGCGGGGTGCCGCGCCCGTTCCTGCACGCGTGGCGGCTGACGCTGCCGCACCCGGACGGCGGCGCTCCGCTGCGCCTGGAGGCCCCGCTACCCGACGACATGGTCGCGTTCCTTGCCGCGCACGGACTGCCGTGGCCGGTGGGCGCCTCGCCCGCGTAGGAGCCTGTCGCGCATCGACTCCGGCTGCGGCTCGCGCTGGCATCCCGCTGGCTGCGTTGGCCGGCACGAAATGTCCTCGACGTAGGCTACAGCTACGTCTGCGGGCATGTCGCTTGTCCCTTGCCAGCGGGCGCCATCGCGACCCTCGCTTTCGTCGCGATGCGCGACAGGCTCCTAAAGGATCGTCTCGGACTTGAGCTCGCGCGTCATCAGCGCGCTCACCGCGGCGCGCGGCTCGATCGCGCCGTCGAGGATCGCCTCCACCGTGAAGGTGATCGGCATCTCGACACCGTGCCGGCGGGCGAGTGCCGCCGCGGCGCGGGCCGTCGGGATCCCCTCCGCGACCTCCCGCCCGGCGACGACGTCGGCGAGCGTCTCGCCGCGGCCGAGGCGCTCGCCGGCGCTGCGGTTGCGCGACAGGCTGCCGGGCGAGCAGGTGAGGACGAGGTCCCCCATCCCCGCCAGGCCGCGGAACGTCTCCTCCCGGCCCCCGAGACGCACACCGAGGCGTGCGATCTCGTGCAGCCCGCGGGTGAGCAGCGCCGCCGCGGCGTTGCGCCCGAGGCCGAGGCCCTCGCCCATGCCGGCGGCGAGGGCGATGACGTTCTTGAGGGCGCCGGCCAGCTCGACGCCGACCACGTCGGAGGCGGTGTAGAAGCGGAACGAGGCGGTGGAGAACGCCCGCTGCAGGCGGCGCAGCCTGTCGCCGTCGCGGCCGGCGAGCACCGCGGCGGTCGGCAGCCCGGCCGCGACCTCGCGGGCGAACGACGGTCCCGACAGCGCCACGAACGCTTCCGGCGCCAGGCGCAACTCCGCGGTGACCAGCTCGTCCATGCGCGCCAGGCTCCCGACCTCGATCCCCTTGCTCGCGGAGACCACGCTGGCGTTCGCACCCAGGTGGGGGTGCAGCTCGCGCAACACCGCGCGGGCGAACTGCACCGGCACGACGAGGACGACCGTGCCGGCCCCCGCGACCGCCTCGGCGAGGTCCCCGGTGGCGCGCACGCCGTCCGGCAGCCGCATCTCCGGAAGGAAAAGAGGGTTGACGCGGCGCTCGCGGATCCCCTCGACGACCTCCGCCTCGCGCGCCCAGAGCGCAACCTTGCCCCCGGCGCGCGCGAGGTGGATGGCGAGCGCCGTGCCCCAGCTGCCCGCCCCCACGACCGCGATGTTCATCATCGCTTCCCCCACAGACGCGGCTCCTCGCCGCGCGCGAGGCGGGCGAGGTTGCGGCGGTGACGCCAGATGATCACGGCGGCCGCCAGAGCGGCGCACGCCTCGACCGCCGGGGAGGGGCGGACGAAGAAGAAGAACGCAACCGGGAACAGCGCGGCCGCGATGACGCTCGCGAGCGAGACGATGCGCCCCAGTGCCAGGACCGCGAGCCAGATCGCGAGCGCCGCAACGATCGGGAGCCACGCCAGCGTGGCGAACGCCCCGGCCGCGGTCGCCACGCCCTTGCCGCCGGAGAACGCCAGCCAGACGGGGAAGCAGTGCCCGGCCACGGCGGCCAGCGCCGCCGCGGCGGCCCAGGCGGGGTTGGCGGTCGCCAGGCGCATCAGCAGCACCGCGGCCACGCCCTTGCCGATGTCGAGCAGCGCGATCGGCAACGCCACCCTCCAGCCGGCGGCGCGCAGCGCGTTCGTCGCGCCGACGTTCCCCGAGCCGACCCGCCGCACGTCGCCGCGCCCCGCGAGCTTGACCAGCAGCCAGGCGAACGGGATCGAGCCCAGCAGGTACGCCACCGCGACCATGCCCTCAGGCGCCATCGCCGCCTCCCGCGGACGCCGAGGCCGGCCAACGCCGCAGCGGCGTGTGCACCGGCCCGCCGGGGCCGAGCTCGCTGCGGAACAGCACCGCCTCGCTCGCCTCAAACGCGGGGATCCGCCACTTGCCGACTCCGACCACGAAGTGCTCCACCGCGCGCGCCCCCCACGGCCGCTCGATGCGTGCCAGCGTCAGGTGCAGGGTGTACGGTCGCGCCTCGCGCTCGACGCCGAGCGCCGCCGTTGCATCGTCCACCGCCTGTGCCCAGCGCTCGAGCCCGCCGCCGTCGCCCCCCAGCCAGGCGACGCGGGGGTGGTGCTGGCTGGGGAAGAACCCGCCCCCTTCCAGCCGTACGGTCGCCCGGGTCAGGCGGCCGAGCGCCCCCTTCGCCGCGCCGTCGAGCGCATCCGCGAACGCCTGGTCCCGTTCGCCGAGGAACTTGAGCGTCAAATGCATCGCCTCGGGCCGCACCCAGCGCGCTTCCGGCTGGTCGCGCTTGAGCCTCCCGAGCCCGGCCGCGATCGCGTCGCGGACGGCGCCGGGGAGCTCGACCGCCACGAACAGCCTCACGCCGCCTCCACCAGCGCCCGCCGCAGGAGGTCGAGGGCGAAATTGACCGTCATCTCCCGCACCATGGCGCGGTCGCCGGGGAAGCGGTGGCGGGCGTGGCGGACGCCGGCCGGCGTCACCGCCGCGATGTGCACGGTGCCCACGGGCTTCTCCTCGCTGCCGCCGCCCGGGCCGGCGATGCCGGTCACCGCGAGGGCGCACTCGGCGCCGAGGGCGCGGGCTCCGGCGGCCATCGCCTCGGCCGTCTCGCGGCTGACCGCGCCGTGCGCCGCGAGCAGCGCGTCGGGCACTCCGAGCAGGCGGCGCTTGAGGTCGTCGGCGTAGCTCACCACGCCCCCGAGGTACCCGGCGCTCGACCCGGG
>JAKAFI010000353.1 GCA_021818005.1 Acidobacteriota bacterium
CCGTTTCGGTCCGCGCACGCCGCCGCAGCGCTGGTTGATGCCCCCCGACAGCGGCGAGGACAACTGGCGGAACCTCGGTGGGCCCGCCGGGAGTCCCGGCGTCCGGAACGGGGCGCCCACCGGGAGCCCCGGATTCCGGGACGGAGCACCGGGGGCGTCGTCCCCCGGGGGGTCGCGGATGCCCCCGCCACGGCCCGGGGGTCAGGGCGGGCGGCCGGGCGGCGGCCACGGCTGACGGGTCGCGCTGACCCGCCGCGCCGAGACACGACGACCCACACCCGCGTCCGGTCGCCCCACTGCGATCCCCTGGCCGATCTCGACACCGCAGAATGAAGTAGCTGCCTTCTAAAGATTTGCACCGATCGGTCAGAACCGGCACGAAACTTGAACTCCTCCCCGGCGACCGCCTACGACGGGCGGCACCGAAAAAGGAGGCAGTCATGAACAAGCTGAAGATCATAGGTCTGGTGCTCCTGGCCCTCGCCGTCGCCGGGTCGAGCCAGGCCGGAAGCGGCCAGCGGGGCAACCGCGGCGGTTCCGGTCCGCTCGTCTCCACTGCGCAGACGGTCACCGTTGAGGGCACCGTGGTGCAGTTCGTGGCCGGTCTCGGTCAGGGGATGCCCGAGCTGCAGGTCACGGACGCCGGCGGTGCGCTCTACACGTTCGTTCTCGGCCCGTACTGGTACCTGACCGACCAGGGGTTCACCGCCCAGCCCGGGGATGCGGTCATCGTGACCGCGTACCCGTGCGCGCTGTGCGACACCGGCTTCGCCGTGGTCTCGGTCGTCAACGTGACGGCAGGAGTCACGCTCACCCTGCGAGATGCCAACGGCCTCCCGGTCTGGCCGCAGCTGCAGCCCTCGGAGCCCGGCGGCGGGGGCCAGGGGCCGCCCAGCGGCAAGACCGGCACCGCTCGGCCGGTCATCCGCAGCAGCAGCGGCTCCGGCACGGGCGACCGCCTCGTGCCCGACCTCGGCCGCACCACGACGTTCACCGGCACGGTCGCGTCCTACTCGGTCGTGGCGGGGACAGGGGCAGGGACGCTCATCCTTGCCACGGACACCGGCGACATGTCATTCCTGCTCTCGTCGGTTTGGGTCCTCATCAACGCTGGGTTCAACCCGCAGCTCGGCGCTGCGCTCACGGTCGTTGCCGCCCCGGTGCTCATCGACGGCCAGGAGACCTGGGTTGCCCTGACGATCACGGACGAGGCCACCGGCCTCACGTTCGTGCTCCGCGACCCGGCCACCGGCCTCCCGGTCGGCGGCCAGCGCTCCGGGCGCTGATCGCAGGGGACGCACCTCATCGGGCGGGGAGGCTCGGCCTCCCCGCCCCTCTGTTGTGTGGCGGCGCGCACACCGCCCCGCGGCCGGCGGCGACAACGGGCGCGACCGCTATACTGGCGCCACGTTTGCGCCAGCGTCATCCTCACCCCGTCCAGCGGGGCGAGGCGTTTCAGGGGAGCCGGAGATGGACGAGCTCGAGGACCTGTTCGAGAGGAACCGCGCCTGGGCGCGGTGGACGCGCACCGAGGACCCGGTCTTCTTCGACCGCCTCGCCGGCGGGCAGGCCCCGCGCTTCTTCTGGGTCGGCTGCAGCGACAGCCGCGTCACCCCCGACCGGGTCCTCGGCCTCAAGCCGGGCCGCGTTTTCGTCCACCGCAACGTCGCCAACCTGATCGGCGCGCACGACCCCAACAGCCACGCGGCGCTCCACTTCGCGGTCGACGGGCTGAAGGTGCCGCACGTCATCGTCTGCGGGCACACCGGCTGCGGCGGCATGAGGGCGGTCGTGCACGGGGAGGACCGCGGGCCGGTGGCCGAGTGGCTGCGGCCGGTGCACGAGCTGGCGCGCTCGCACGCTGCGGAGCTGGCTGCGCTCGCCGGCGACGCGCGGGTCGATCGCCTGGCCGAGCTCAACGTCGTCGCCCAGATCGAGAGCATCGCCCGCACCGAGGTCGTCCGCGAGGCATGGCGGCGGGGCCAGCCGCTGGCGTTGCACGGCTGGATCTTCTCGGTCCACGACGGCCTGCTGCGCGACCTCGGCGTCAGCCTCGCCGGGCCCGGCGCGGCGCCGTGAGCCGCCCGATCGGGCGGTATGATCGGCGCCGCCGGGCCGGGATGCCTGCGCCCGCGCCAGGGAGGGAGAACATGCGACGGATCGGACGCGGAGGTCAGGCCGTGCTGCTCGGGTTGGCGTGCGTCTTGGCGCGCTTCACGGCCGCCGGAGCACCGAGCCCGCCCCCGACGCCGGCCAGCTACCCGGCGTTGCCGACCGAGATCCCCGCCACCTTCACGCCGGTGATGGACACGTTCGACTACGTCCGCCGCGACGTGATGATCCCGATGCGCGACGGGGTGCGGCTGCACACTGTGATCCTCGTGCCGAACGGCGCGACGCACGCGCCGATCCTGCTCACCCGCACGCCGTACGACGCCAGCGCGATGGTCACGCGCGCCCACAGCGCGCACCTCGGACCCGCCCTCTCCGGCTACGACAACGCCACCGACGTCATCGTGGACGGCGGCTACATCCGCGTCGTGCAGGACATCCGCGGCAAGCACGGCTCCGAGGGCGACTACGTGATGAACCGGCCGATGCGCGGGCCGCTCAACCCGACGCCGGTCGACGAGGCGACCGACACCTACGACACGATCGACTGGCTGGTCAAGAACGTGCCGGAGAGCAACGGCCGCGTCGGCATCCTCGGCATCTCGTACGACGGTTACCTCGCCCTCACCGCGCTCGTCGGCCCGCACCCCGCGCTCAAGGTGGCGGTGCCGATGAACCCGATGGTCGACGGCTGGATGGGCGACGACTGGTTCCACAACGGCGCGTTCCGCGAGCAGAACCTGCCGTACATCTACGACCAGGAGGCGACCCGCGACTCGAAGGTCGAGTGGTGGACGGACTGCTACGACGACTACGACACCTTCCTGCGGGCGGGCTCGGCCGGCGAGCTCGGACGCCGGCGCGGCCTCGAGCAGCTCGGCTTCTGGCGCAAGCTCCTCGCCCACCCGAGCTACGACGCGTTCTGGCGCGAGCAGGCGATGGACCGCGTCCTCGCGGCGCAGCCGCTCAAGGTCCCCGTGA
>JAKAFI010000354.1 GCA_021818005.1 Acidobacteriota bacterium
CGACAACCCCTGCAACGACTGCACCTTCGTAATCGCCGCCGTCAACGTCGTCTTCCCGTGATCCACGTGCCCGATCGTCCCTACGTTCACGTGCGGCTTCGTCCGATCAAACTTCTGCTTGGCCATGGTTCTCTTGCCTCCCTCTCCCCTGATTCACCGTTCGGGGCCGCCGCGGCGGCCCTGGCCAGCGAGGTGACTGGCCGCTAACCCCTCTCGTTCAACAGCTCTCCATACCGACAACGGCACGAACAGTGGAGCCCAGGACCAGATTTGAACTGGTGACCCCGTCCTTACCAAGGACGTGCTCTACCGCCTGAGCTACCTGGGCCCACGATGACGCCTGCGAAGCTTTGGAGCGGGAGACGGGATTCGAACCCGCGACCAACAGCTTGGAAGGCTGTGACTCTACCCCTGAGTTACTCCCGCAGCGAAAAAAGGTTGGTGCGGGCGGATGGATTTGAACCACCGTAGGGCATTGCCCGGCAGATTTACAGTCTGCTGCCATTGACCGCTCGGCCACACCCGCACGCGTACGTTCGCCGTCAAGGTGGGAACCACCGCACACAGGCTGCCGGAGCTCTCTGGAGCTGGCGATGGGACTCGAACCCGTAACCTGCGGATTACAAATCCGCTGCTCTACCAGTTGAGCTACGCCAGCCTGCGCGGGACGGTGCACCCGTTGTTCTCCCATGCCAAAGATCTCCCCCCGGCGCACACGTACCCCGGAGGGGTCAGAGATCATACCACGGTGAAGCGGAAACGCAAGTCCCCTGTGCGACGCCGCGACCCGCAAGGGCCCAGATGAACGGGGAAAAGGGGGAAGAGACCAAGGGGAAAGGAACAACCCGACACAGCCGGCGCGCTCTTTGCCTTCTTCCCTTTCCCCTTTTCTTTCTTCGTGTTTCTGACTCTTCACCCTTCACTTCACTCTTCACTCTTAACTCTTAACTCTTCACTCACAATGGCTTGACTGCCGCCCCGACGCGCGCGAAGCGGCGCCGCCACTCCCACGCGAGGACCCCGGCGGCGACCGACAGGTTCAGCGACTCGACCTCGGGTGTGATCGGGATCGCCACGACGCCGTCCAGCGCCTGGCGCGTCTTGGCGCGCAGCCCTCCGGCCTCCGCCCCCAGGCAAAGCAGGAGCCTGTCCGGCAGCTCGACGCGGTCGAGCGGAGTGCCGCCCGCCTCCGCGCCCCAGACCCAGTACCCGGCGTCCTTGGCCGCCGTCGCGAAGTCGCCGAGCGAGCCGACGTGCGCCACCCGGACGAGCGGAAGCGTGCCGGCCGCCACTTTCGCCGCGGCGCCTCCCAACGGCGGCGGGTGCGGCCCCGCCACGACCACGCCGGCCAGGCCGAACGCGGCGGCGGTGCGGACGACCGCGCCCAGGTTGTGGGGATCCTCGAGGGCGTCGAGCCCGACGATGCACGCCGGCGCGGGAGCGGACAGCAGCGCTCGAGCGTCGGCCAGCGGAGCCGGCGCGAGCCTGGCCGCGGCGCCGTTGTGGGCCGTTCCGTCCGCGACCTCGTCCAGCTTGCGCCGGGGCACCCGGGCGAAGCGGACGCCCGCCGCTCGGGCCGCGTCGAGGAGCTGCCCGGCCCGCGGCCCGGCGACCCCGTCGCCGACCCACACGACCTCGACGCGGGCCGGCTCATGCGCCAGCGCGGCGAGGACGGCGTGGAACCCCGCGACCCACTCGGCGCGAGAGGCCGGGTTCCGCGGTCCGGGGTCCGGGGTCCGGGAGTCGTCGTGACGTCGCGTCATGAGTGCACGGCCGGTTCCAGAGTCACGAGAGCGAGCGCCACGACCCCCTCGCGGCGACCCACGAACCCCATACCCTCGCACGTCGTGGCCTTGATGTTCACGTCTTCGGGGGTGAGATCGAGGATCTCGGCGAGCCGCGAACGCATCGCGGCACGGTGCGGGGAGATCCGCGGCGTCTCGGCGAGCAGCGTCAGGTCGCAGGCGGCCACCCGCCACCCCGCCGTCGCCGCCAGCACGAGGGCGTGGCGCACGAAGAGCTCGGAGGCGGCGCCGCGCCAGCGCTCGTCGCTCGGCGGGAAGTGCTCGCCGATGTCGCCGGCGCCGCACGCGCCGAGGATCGCGTCGGTGACGGCGTGCAGCGCCACGTCGGCGTCGGAGTGCCCGGCGAGACCGACCTCGCCGGGGAGCTCGACGCCGCACAGCCACAACGGCCGCCCGGGCGCCAGTGGATGGACGTCGAGGCCCTGGCCGACGCGCGTCCGCCGCTCGAACGTGCCGGCCACGATCGTGAGGTCCTCGGGGTGCGTCACCTTGATGTTGCGCGGGTCTCCCGGCACGGCCGCCACCGCTCCCCCCTGGCGCTCCACCAGCGCCGCCTCATCGGTCCAGTGCGCATCCCCCGCGGCCGCCCACGCCGCCCGCAGGACCCCAGCTCGAAAAGCCTGCGGGGTCAGGGCGCGGGCCAGCCGGTCGCGCGGCACCGTGGCCTCGATCGTGCCGTCGGCGCGCAGCCGTTTGACCGTGTCCACCACCGGCGCGACGAGGATGGCGGCGCCGCGGTCGGCGGCCGCCGCGACCACGCGCGCCACGTCGTCGGCGGGGACGAACGGGCGCGCGCCGTCGTGAATCACCACGACCGTGCCGTCGCCGGGGCCGAGGGCGCTGAACCCGTTCTGCACCGAGTCCTGCCGGCGGGCGCCGCCGGCCGCCACGAGCACCTGTCGGTCCCGCCACCGCGCCCGCTCCGCCTCCAGTTGCTCCGGCCGAACCACCAACGCGAGCGGCGCCGCCGGAAGCGCGGCGCGCATCGCGCCGACGGCGCGCTCGAGCACCGAGCGCCCCGCGACCCTGGCGCCGAGCTTGTCGCCGCCGAACCGCGTCGACGACCCCGCCGCGACCACGATGACCGCGACATCGGCCTCGCTCACACTCGCCAACCTCGCCCCCTCGACCTCGGCTCTCGCTCACCCACGGGATCCCTCGCTCCGCTCGGGATGTGATCTCGGCGCGCCCCGCGCGCCGCCCACCCTCCATCCTCCGGCTCTCGCTCGTGCACGGGATCCCTCGCTCCGCTCGGGATGTGAACTCGGCGCGTCCCGCGCGCCGCC
>JAKAFI010000355.1 GCA_021818005.1 Acidobacteriota bacterium
GGCCGGCGGCCGGCGCCGCGCGGCGAGGCGGCCGCGGCGGGGTTCGCGCCGCCGGCGGGCGGGATCGACCTCGCGCGCTACGCGCCCGACCGCGAGCTGCTTCCCGCCGGGCAGGTGTTCCGCTGGCTCGGCGTCGGCGAGGGCGAGGGCGAAGGCGTCGCCCAGTACGGCAGCGCCTGGGGGTACGAGCCGCTGCGCGGCTGGCTCGCGGCGCGCCTCGCCAGTCACGGCGTCGCGGCCGCGGCCGAGCGGGTGCTGCTCACCGGCGGCGTGCAGCACGCGCTCGACCTGATCCTGCGCGCGCTGGCGCACCCGGGCGACACGGTGCTGGTGGAGGACCCGACCTACCCGGGCCTGCCGCCGCTGCTCGCCCTGCACCGCCTGCGCGTGCTCGGGGTCCCGGTGCACCGGGACGGGATCCGCCCGGCCGAGGTGGCGGCGCTCGCGAAGGAGCACGCGCGCCTGGCGATCCTCACCCCGACGCTGCACAACCCGTCCGGGCTGGTGCTCGACGGCGAGCGGCGGCGCGAGCTGCTCGCGGTGCTGCGCGAGCGCGGCGTGCAGGTGGTGGAGGAGCTGTTCGACCCGGCGCTGGTGAGCGAGGGCGCGGTGCCGCCGCCACTGGCCGCGCTGGATGACGGCGTGCTGGCCGTCGGCTCGTTCTCGAAGGCGCTCTTCCCCGGGCTGCGCGTGGGATGGGTCGCGGGCCCGGCCGAGCTGCTCGAGCGCGTCGTGGCGGTCAAGAGCTCGGCGGACCTCGGCGGCAGCCCGTTCCTCGAGGCGGCGGCGTGGACGCTGTGCCGCCGCGGCGTGCTCGACGATCAGCTCGCGCGCCTGCGCGGCGCCGCCAAGGTGCGGCTCGAGATCGTGCTCGCCGCGCTCGCCGGGGCGCCGCGCGGCGTGGGGTGGAGCGTGCCGCGCGGCGGCTTCTCGCTGCTCGTCACGCTGCCGCCGGGGTGGAGCTCGCGGGCGGTCGCGGCGCGGGCGGCGGAGCGCGGCGTGTGGGTGCTACCGGGGCCGGCGATGTCGGTCTCCGGCCGCGACGACGTGGTGCGGCTCGCCTACGCCGCGGTCGGCGGCGAGCGGTTGCAGGAGGGGATGGAAGGCTTCTGCGCGGCGCTGGCGCCCGGGAGGGCGCCGCTGCCGCTGGTGTGAGACGAGAAGGGAACCGGGGCGCAGATCCCCGGCGCCCGGGAGGACGAGATGGAGTTCATGTCGGAACAGTTCCGCGTCAAGGTCGGCCTCGCCGAGATGCTCAAGGGCGGCGTGATCATGGACGTCACCGATGCCGCGCAGGCCAAGATCGCCGAGGACGCCGGCGCCGCCGCCGTGATGGCGCTCGAGCGTGTACCGGCCGACATCCGCGCCGAGGGCGGCGTCGCCCGCATGGCCGCGATCGGAAAGATGGAAGAGATCATGAAGACGGTCTCGATCCCGGTCATGGCCAAGTGCCGCATCGGGCATCTGGCCGAGGCGCGGGTGCTCGAGGCGCTCGGCGTCGACTTCATCGATGAGTCCGAGGTGCTCACCCCCGCCGACGAGGAGAACCACGTCTGGAAGCGCGACTTCAAGGTGCCGTTCGTGTGCGGTTGCCGCAACCTCGGCGAGGCGCTGCGCCGCATCGGCGAGGGCGCCGCGATGATGCGCACCAAGGGCGAGGCCGGCTCGGGCAACATCGTCGAGGCCGTCCGCCACCTGCGCGCAGTGAGGCGCGAGATCCGCCGCCTCGGCACGCTCGACCCGGCCGAGCTGGTGCCGGCGTCGAAGGAGCTGCAGGCGCCGCTCGAGCTGGTGGAGGTCGTGGCGCGCGAGGGCAAGCTGCCGGTGCCGAACTTCGCCGCCGGCGGCGTCGCCACGCCGGCCGATGCGGCGCTGTGCATGATGCTCGGCGCCGAGTCGGTGTTCGTCGGCTCCGGGATCTTCAAGTCGGAGGACCCGGCGCGGCGCGCCGCGGCGATCGTCAAGGCGGTGACCCACTGGCAGGACCCGGCCGTCGTGCTCGAGGCGTCGCGCGGCCTCGAAGGCGCGATGCCCGGCCTCGACATCGCCAAGCTCACCCCCGAGGAGATGCTCTCGCGCCGGGGGTGGTAGGTGGGCGCAGTTTCGGCCGTCGGCGTGCTGGCGCTGCAGGGGGACTATGCGGCGCACGAACGAGCGCTCGCCGAGCGCGGGGTGGCGAGCCGCGAGGTGCGCACCGCCTCCGACCTCGAGCGGCTCGCCGGCCTCGTCCTCCCGGGCGGCGAGTCCACCACGATGCTGCGGCTGATGGACGGCAGCGACCTCGGCGCGCGGCTGGCCGCCGCCGTCGCGGGCGGGCTGCCGGTGCTCGCGACGTGCGCCGGCGTGATCCTGCTCGCCCGCGAGGTGCGCCGCCCGCCGCAGCGTTCGCTCGGACTGCTCGACGCGGTCGTCGAGCGCAACGCCTACGGGCGCCAGCTCGACTCCGCGGTCGTCCGGCTCGAGGTCTGCGACCGCGAGGCGCTCGCGGCCGATACGCTCGAGGGGGTGTTCATCCGCGCCCCGCGGGTCACCGAGGTCGGCGCCGGCGTCGCGGTGCTCGCCCGCCGCGGCAGCGACCCGGTGCTGCTGCGGCAGGGCTCGCTGCTGGCGGCCACGTTCCACCCCGAGCTGACCCCCGGCTCCCCGGTCGTGGACCTCTTCGTCCGCCTCCTCCGCGCCGCCTGACCGCCGCGCCCCGCCCGTGCTCATGTCGTTCGGGCCTCGCTGGGGGAGCACGCCCGGAGGTCGTGCTCCACAGAAGAGCGACGGCGCGCCCTACGTGCCCGTCATCGCCAGACCGGGCGCTGCGTGCCCGTCATCGCGACGCCGCGCCCTACTGACTCGTCATTGCGAGGCCGCGAAGCGGCCGAAGCAATCCCGCAGGCGAACGAGGGCCGTGGGCGCCAAGCTTCTTGGGCCGTTCCGAGGTCCTGCGAGATTGCTTCGTCGGTCCTCGCTGCGCTCGGTCCTCCTCGCAATCCCCATGAGCCCGGGCTCACCCCGGACCATGAAAGTGGGTGTCATCGCGAGGAGGCCGCTCGCGAGGCGAGCGGCCGACGCGGCGATCCCGAGGTCATCGAGGTGAC
>JAKAFI010000356.1 GCA_021818005.1 Acidobacteriota bacterium
TGAGGTCGATGACCGGCCCCGGAGAAACCGCATCGCTCACTGCAGCACCTCCCCCCTCGTCTCCGGCAGGAACATGATGAGGAACCCGGCCGCGACGAAGAACGCCGAAGTGAGCGCCAGCGCGCTGCCGATCCCGTGCCGGTCGGCGAGCGCGCCGATCACGAACGGGGCCAAGGCGCTGGCCGCCCGGCCGAAGTTGTAGCAGAACCCCTGCGCCGTGGCGCGCACCGAGGACGGGAACAGCTCGGCGAGCATCGCGCCGAACAGCGAAAAGTAGCCGTGCCCGAAGAAGCCGATCAACGGCCCCATCGCCATCAGCGCCGCGGGGCGCGCGCCCAGCTGTCCGTAGACGGGCACGAGCAGCGCCGCGCCGCCGACGAACGTGAGGAAGACGGGCCGCCGGCCGAAACGGTCCGCGAGCACGCCGAACAGCACGTACCCGAGGAACGCGCCGACCTGCATCGGAACGATCCACCCCACCGAGCGCACCACGCCCATCCCCGCGCCGCCGGCCGCCACCGGGCTCGCCAGGTACGCCGGGACCCAGGTGAACACGCCCCAGTACGCGAACAGCAGGCACGAGGTGAGGCTCGTCGCGACGACGACGCGGCGCAGCAGCGGCGGCCGGAAGATCGCCGCTAGCGGCAGCCGGTCGCCGCGCGCGGCCCGCTGCCAGAGCTGCGGCTCCGGCACCGTCCGCCGCACCCACCAGGCGAGGAGCGCCGGCGCGACGCCGATGGCGAACAGCACCCGCCAGCCGTGCGTGGGGAGGATCGCCGACGCCAGCAGCGCGGCGACGATGTAGCCGATCGCCCAGCCGGACTGCATCAGGCCGATCGCCTTGCCCCGGTGCTCGGCCGGCCAGCTCTCGGAGACCAGCACCGACCCCGCGGCCCACTCGCCGCCGAGCCCGATGCCGACGAGCGAGCGCCACAGCACGAGTTCCGCGAGCGAGTGCGCCGTCGCGGTGAGCGCGGTGAACACCGAGTAGAGCAGGATCGACCACACCAGCGCCCGCGCCCTCCCGATGCGGTCGGCGAGAACGCCGAACGCGACCCCGCCGACCGCCGAGGTCAACAACGTCACCGAGGCGAGCCCGCCGGCCGCCGCGGCCGAGAGCGAGAACTCGGCGCGGATCGCGGTGAGCGCGAAGGCGTAGAACATCACGTCCATCGCGTCGAGCATCCAGCCGAGCATCGCCGCGGCGAGCGTCCGCCACTGCGCCGCCGACACCGAGGCGAGGCCTGCGGGCGGACGGAGCGCGCTCACGGCCCCACCTCGAGCGCGCGCAACTCGCGTTCCAGCTCGCGCAACGCGGCACCGGCCTCGTCGAGCGAAACCTCCTCGAAGCGGACACGGTCACGGGCGCGCAGCTGGCCGATGCGGTGCAGATCGGCGGCGATCACGCAGGCGATCTGCGGGTAGCCGCCGGTCGTCTGGTGCTCGACGAACGACACGATCGGCCTCCCGTCGCCGGGCACCTGCAGCGCCCCGAGCGACACGCCCTCGGTGAGCATCTCGCCCGGTCGCTCGGACTCGAGCGGCGCCCCCTCAAGGCGCAGCCCCATCCGGCTCGAGCTCTCGCTCACCACGTACTCCGACGCGGCCAGCGCGGCCCGCGCCTGCGGTGTGAACCGCTCCCACTGCGCCCCGCGGGTGACGCGCAGCCGGTCGCGCCGCAGCAGCCGTGCCGCCGCCTCGGGTGGGAACCGCCGCCCCGCGGGAACCGCAGCCGCCGGGCCGACGGCCAGGACGTCCCCGGCCCGCAGGGCGCGCCCACCGAACCCGCCGAGGCCGGAGGTGAGGTGGGTCGAGGCACTGCCCAGCACCGGCGGGACTGCGAAGCCGCCGCCGACGCACACCGTGCACCGCGCCCCCGAGCGTGTGGCACGGAAGGTCAACGTGTCCCCGCCGCCAACCTCGACGGCCGTCCACGGCGGGACCGGGACCCCGCCAACGGCGGCCTCGAAGTCGGAGCCCGTCACCGCGACCAGGCACGGCTGCGCAAACGTCAGGGCGGCTCCGGTGAGCGTCATCTCGATCGCGGCGGCGCCGGCCGGGTTGCCGACCAGCCAGTTGCCGATCCGCAGCGAGACGGGGTCGGCGGCGCCCGACGCCGAGACGCCGGTGTGGGCCCAGCCGGGACGGCCGAGGTCCTGCACGGTGCTCTGGAACCCCGGGCTGACCACGCGCACGGCCGCCGCCCGCAGCACGTCCCCGTTCGGTCCCAACGCCGCATCCGGCGCCGGGAACAACGTCGCGTCCTCGGTCGCCACGAACCTGACCCGGTCGCCGGCCGCCAGCAGCGCCGGCGGCGTCCGGCCCGGGTCGAAGAGCACGGCGTCCGTCCGCCCGATCAGCCGCCACCCCCCCGGCGAGGCGAGCGGGTATATCCCGGTCTGGGCGCCCCCGATGGCCACGCTCCCCGCCGGGACCAGCGTGCGCGGGTTCGGCCGCCGCGGCACCGCGAGGCGGGACGGCAGCCCTCCCAGGTACGGGAAGCCGGGCGAGAAGCCGAGGAAGTAGACCAGGTACTCGCCGCCCGTGTGCTCGCGCACGACATCCTCCGGCGTGAGGCCGCACGCGGACGCGACCTCCGCCAGGTCGGGGCCGCACTCTCCGCCGTAGCGTACGGGGAGCTCGATCCGCGCCGGCTCGGGGAGGGTGACCGCGTCCGCCGTGCGCAGGCGGCCCGCCACTTCGGCCCCGACGTCGGCCGCCACGGCGACCGTCGGGTCGTAGCTCACGAGGAGCGAGGCGTAGGCGGGGTGTAGGTTGGTCACGCCCGGGATCGGCTCACGCCCGAGCGCATGCAGCGCCGCGCGCACCCGGCGGTGCGCCGCCAGCGAGATCTCGTCCGCGAACGCGATCAACAGCGTGTGGTCGCTGGCGTGCCGGATGACGGGCTCGGTCGGCGGGGCGATCTCGCTCATGGCGGTCGGTGCGGCGCCGCCAGGGTAGGCAACGAGTCCGGCGCCGTCAACGCGGCGCCGGACGCCTCCGTGACCTACTTCTCGCCCATGAACGGGTAGGCGAAGTGCGCCGGCGGCGCGAACGCCTCCTTGATCGCGCGCGGGCT
>JAKAFI010000357.1 GCA_021818005.1 Acidobacteriota bacterium
ACGGTCACGGTCCCCCCCGGCAGCCCCTTGCCGTCCGGGCCGACGACTTTGCCGAGTAGCCTACCCTCGCCCTCGGCAAAGGTCGCCACGGCGGTGATCCAGATCGGGAAGAGCAGCCACGCCAGCGTGTGCTTTTTCATCGGCATTGCGGTCCCCTCTCGTCAGCTTGGAGTTGCGTCGCCGCCGCTGCGGCCGGCGGCCGTCGCCACGCCTCGCGGCGGCCGCTCGCCGGCCGAACCGGCGCCAACGCGCGCCTGAGATTAGCGCACCTCCAAGAGCGTGACAAGCGTCCGCACCCGGACGCGCGGCCGCGCTCGTGCCGCCGCCTCTCGGCCGCGTCCACGCCGGCCTCCTGCTCGCGACCGGATCGCCATCGCAGGCGCGTTCTGCACCGGCCACTCGGGAAGCTAGGAGCCTGTCGCGCATAGACTCCGGCTGCGGCTCGCGCTGGCATCCCGCTGGCTGCGTTGGCCGGCGCGAAATGTCCCCCAACGTAGGCTGCAGCTACGTCTGCGGGCATCTCGCTTGTCCGCCTTGCCAGCGGGCGCCATCGCGACCCTCGCTCCCGTCGCTATGCGCGACAGGCTCCTGGGCCACGCTCGAGGTCGGAGGCCGGAGGCGCCCCGCCCGGTGTCGCATCGTTGTGGTGGACGCTGTCGCCGGCGGGGCTGCCGTCGGGAGACCGGCCGAGGAACGCGCCGGACGGGGGTAAACTTGCGCAGGTCACGGTCCCACGGGAGGACACATGAGGATTCTGCGCTGCTTTCTTTTATTCTCTCTGCTGCTGAGCGTGCCGGTGATCTCCTCCGCCGGCGATGTCCAGGTTCTCTGTGAGCCGGGCCTGCGGGTCTACCTCGACGGCAAGGTCGCCGGCACCTCGAGCGCCAAGGAAGACGGTCTCTTCCTCCCCGGCGTGGCCGTCGGCGGGCACGTCATCCGTGTCGAGAAGGTCGGGTTCGCGCCGCAGAGCTTCAAGGTGGAGGCCGAGAAGCTCCCGATCGAGGTGAAGGTCGGCGCGTTCTCCCCGCTGCCGGCAGCAGCACCGCCGCAGCCGGCGCCCGCCAAGCCTGAGGTCGTGCAGATGGCCGGCCGCCTCACCGTCACGTCGGCCCCGCAGAACTGCACCTTCGAGGTTGACAGCCAACCCGAGGCCAAGGACGTTCCGGTGCTGCGGATTGACGCTGTGTCGCCGGGCCAGCATACCGTCGCGTTCAGCAAGCCGGGTTTCGAGCGGCTCACCGGTGTCGTCAACGTGCCGCCCGGCGGCGACGTCAGCGTGCGCGGCGATCTCCTCGCCGGTAGGATCGAGACCGCCAGTGAGGGTGAGGGCTCCCTGCGAGTCTTCTCGACGCCGGAGATCTGCTCGGTGCAGATCGTCGGCAAGACCCACGACAAGACGACGACCGTGCTGAACGTCACGCACCTGCCGGCTGGAGAGCACCGGATGGTGGTGACCTGGCGGGGCCGGCAAATGGCCTCCAACGTCCTGATCACCGCCGGCCACAGGACCGTCGTCACCGTGAGTTTCATCAGAGGCGACGAGCCGTTCGTCGTTTCGTACGAGCCGGAGTGACACCTCGGGCGCTCGGCTCGCAGCGACCTGAGCGGCGAGCACCACGGCGGGCGCGAACCGGGGGACCTGGCGTTCGTATCAAACCGTGAAGGGGCGACCCTCGGCGTGCGGCAATACGGGACGCCGCGGGGCCGTTTCGGTGGGCATGAGCGCTCGCTCGACAGGCACCCTGGAGCTGGCGGCTGCGGCGCGGACCGCAAGGGACCGTTCGTGCCACGTGCGGGCGAGCGCCTGGCATGCCATCGCCACCGCCGGCCTGCTGGTCTGGATCGCGGGCTGCGCGAGCTTGCCGCGGAGCCTGTACCGCCTGCAGATCACCCCTGACCAGCTGCTGGCGGGGGCGGCGCTGGGCGTCACGGCCGTGCCCCCGCTGGCGGCCGCCGACCCGGCCGACGTCCTCGCCCTGAGCCCGGCGATGAAGGCGTTCGCCGACGCCCACGTGGAGCGGAACGACCCCGACAACCTCAAGCTGAGCCAGCTGGTCACCGCGATCATGGGGAAGAAGACGTTCGGCGTGACGTACGACGACAGCACCCGGAGCGCCGCGGGCACGTTTCTCACCCGGCGGGGAAACTGCCTGTCGTTCTCCAACATGTTCGTGGCGATGGCACGCTACGTCGGCCTCAACGCCGAGTTCCAGGAGGTCGACATCCCTCCCGACTGGACGCTCGACAAGGAGACGTTCGTGCTCAACCGCCACGTCGACGTCTACATTGACATGGGCCAGCTCGGGTCGTCGGTCGTCGACTTCAACATCGAGGACTTCAAGACCACCTATCCGATGCGCGTCATCTCCGACGCCCGCGCGCTGGCGCACTTCTACAACAACGTCGGCGTCGCACGGATGCAGGCCGGAGACGTCGCCGAGGCCCTCTGGTGCTTCCGCACGGCGATCGCGTCGGACGAGGGACGCTTCTCCCCGGCGTGGACCAACCTCGGCACCCTCTACCTGCGCAACGGCCACCCGGCCCACGCCGAGGCCACGTACCGCCACGCCCTGGAGGTGAACCGCGACGACCTGGTCGCGATGAGCGACCTGGCCCGGCTCTACGGACGCATTGGCGACCTCGACCGCGCCGCCGCGTACCGCAGGCTGGTCGAGCACCACCGCTGGCGCAACCCCTACTACCGCTACGAGCTCGCCCGCCTCGCGTACGCCGCCAGGCACTACGACGAGGCGATCGGCCACCTCAAGTACGCGGCACGCCAGCGACCGAAGGAGGACCGCTTCCCGCACCTGCTGGCGCTCTGCTACCTCGGCAAGGGGGACGTGACCGCCGCGCGGCGTTGGCTAGCGCGCGCCGAGGAGCTCGCCACGAGCGCCGCCCTCAAGCGCCAGTACGCCGACGAGATCGCCGCCCTACCTGGGGACGGCGGTCGTCGCTGACCGCACAAGAAGAGCGGCCCCCGGAGGGGCCGCTCCCGTGGTGCGTGTTCCGTGCGGCCTAGAACGAGAACGTGACGCTGGAGTGGATGTAGCGGCCGTACGGGTCGAGAT
>JAKAFI010000050.1 GCA_021818005.1 Acidobacteriota bacterium
TCGGCGCTGTCGGGCCGCCCGGCGCGCCACGACCTCGCGATGACCGGCGAGATCACGCTCTCCGGGCGCGTGCTGCCGATCGGCGGCGTCAAGGAGAAGGTGCTCGGCGCGGTGCGCGCCGGGATCACGACGATCGTGTTGCCGCGCGCGAACCAGGCGGACCTCGACGACCTCCCGGCCGAGGTGCGGCAGCGGCTCACGACGTTCGCCGCCGAGCAGCTCGACGAGGTCCTGGCGCTCGCGCTGCGCGGCGCCTCGCTGCGCGAGGGACGGCTGACCTTCGCCGAGGCCGCCGTGGCGAGCCCCGTCCCCGCGCACTGACACGGGTTCGCCGTCGCCCGCCGACGAATCCCTGTCACCGCGCAGAAACCCGCGGCAGGCGAGGTCACCGTCATCGCGAGGAGTCCCGCCGCAGGCGGGACGACGACGCGATCCCGTTCCTACCCCGATGCCCGCTCGTCTCACCGCAACGTGGGACCGTTTCGACGCGCTCCTCGGCGTGGCGCCTGTCTGTGCCCGACGGCCGGCGGGCGCGTATTCTGGGCGCGGAGGCCCGCCGTGATCGCGTTCCAGACCTTGTTCCTCGGGCTCGTGTTCGGGACCGGACCGGTGCAGGTCATGGTCAGCCCGCCGGTCGTCACCGCGGAGATCTTCCTCGACGGCGCCTCATTGGGCGTCGTGCGCGGCGCGCCGTGGGAGGTGGGGTGCGACTTCGGCGCCGCGCCGCAACCGCACGAGCTGGTCGCCGTCGGCCGCGACGCCGAGGGGAAGGAGGTCGCCCGCGCCCGGCAGTGGGTCAACCTGCCGCGCCCGGCCGCCGAGGCGCGCGTCGTGGTGGAGCCCGACGCCCGCGGCGCGCCGGCGTTCGCGCGGCTGGCCTGGCACACGATCGACGACGCCAAGCCGAAGCGGTTCGACGTCACCCTCGACGGCCGCGAGGTGCCGGTCGAGGACCCGCAGCGCATCCCGCTCCCCGCGCTCGACCTCACCCGATCGCACCTCCTCGCGGTCGAGGTCGTGTTCCCGGGCGGCGTCGTGGCGCGCACCGAGGCCAGCCTCGGCGGCGACGTCAAGGCCAGGGCCGCGTCCGACCTGACCGCCGTCGCCGTCGTGCTCCGCCCCGGCCGGACCCTGCCGCCGCTCGATGCGATGCGGGGCTGGTTCCGCAGCGACGGCCGGCCGCTGCGGGTCGTCGGCGTCGAGGAGGGGCACAGCGACGTGATCGTGGTGTTCGACCAGGACAGCCTCGGTCGTTTCCGCGGCATCACGCCGCCCAACCCGTTCTCCCCCGCGATGACGACCACGATCCCGATCCAGGCGAGCAAGGGCGGCAACCGGCTCTACGGTCTCTGGGCCGTGCCGCAGCGGCCGCAGGGCGCCGCCGGGCCGGGGCTGTTCTCGCTCTCGATCCCGCTCGACACCGACGTCGACGACGTCCGCGCCCTCATCTTCCGCTTCAACTTCCCGGCCGCCGGCCCGCGGCAGCAGCAGCTCGCCAACGCGGTGGCGACCGCCGGGATGCAGGCGGCGGCGCTCAACCGCCGCCGCGCCGTGGTGCTGATCGTCGGCGAGGCGCCGGCCGACGCGAGCACGATCTCGGCCACGGCGGCGCGCGCCTACCTCGAGAGCCTCGACGTGCCGCTGTTCGTCTGGACGCCGGAGCGACGGATCGCCGGCCTGGCGCTGCCCGGCTGGGGCCGCCCCGACGACATCTCCACCGACCTCCAGCTCCAGGGCGGCGTCACCCGGCTGCAGAACGCGCTCGCGGCGCAGCGCATCGTCTGGCTCGCGGGCAGCGTCCTGCCGCAGAGCGTCACCCTCGCCCCCGGCGTCACGCAGGTGTTCATGGCGCGCGGCGTCGTCCGCGAGCCGCATGCCCGCTGACCGCGCTCAGCGGCCGAGGGTGAGGGCGAGGAGGACCTGGGCGAGGTAGTAGGCAGGGAGGCCCCAGGCGCGGCTGGCGAAGCGGCGGACGGCGAATCGGTCGCGCGCCACGGCAAGGTCGGAGAGGTAGAACAGCAACGCCCCGGCCGGCGCCATCCACGGCGCCCGGCCCGCGGCCGCCAGGCCACCCCACACCATGCCGGTGATGACGGCGATGTAGGCGAGCACGGGGACGCGCATCCGCCCGAGGTGCGGCCACAACCAGACCGCCGCCGCGGCGCTCGGCGCCGCCATGACCGCCGCGACCGGCCACGGCCAGGCGCCGAGCGGCACCAGCGTCGCGAACGCCGCCGCGTACGCGAGGTGTCCCACCAGGAAGCAGCCGAGCCCGGCGGCGAGGCCGCGCGGCCAGGCGAGCAGGAGGTCGCCGGCCAGGGCGAGGAGGAGCGCGATCACCACCCACCGGTCGTACGGCCGCGCGACGTCGGCGCGGAGAAGCGCCAGCGCCACGAAGCCCAACGACGCGGTTGCCTTGGCGGCCGCGGCCGCCCCCCTCGCGCCGCGCCGCTCGGCGCCCACGAGCGCGGCCGTCGCGGCCGCGACGACAGCGATCAGCGCGGCAGGTACGGCGAACGCCCCCATCGCCTCACGCCAGGAGCCGGCCGCTCCGCCGGTCGGGCTCGACGAGCGCACCGGAGGCGACCACGACCTCGCCGCCGAGGAGCACGTGACGCACGTCCCAGGTGCTGGTCCGCCCGGGGTAGGTCTCGTACGCGTCGGCGAGCGTCGAGACGACCGGGCGCGGCGGGCCCGCGGGATCGACGACGGCGAGGTCCGCGTCGGAGCCCGGGGCGATCGCGCCCTTGCGCGGGTACACGCCGAGCAGCTTCGCCGGGTTGGCGGCCAGGCGCGTCGCCAGCTCCCCGAGGCCGAGGTGGTGTCGGGTCACCAGCAGCTCGAACAGCATCGGGACGAGGGCGCCGATCCCGGCGACGCCGCGCGGGACCGTGCGCAGGTCGCCGCGGCCGGCGTCCTTGTCGGCCTTCGTGAACGCGCAGTGGTCGGTCGCGAACAGGTCGAACGCCCCCGCCGCGGCGGCGGCCTCCAGGCGCGAGCGGGTCGCGGCGGCGCGCAGCGGCGGCGTGCACAGCAGGCGATGGCCGTTGCGCCCTCCGAGCGCGGCCTCGGTGAGCAGGAGGTAGTGCGGCGCCGTCTCGCAGGTGACCGCGGCGCGCGCGCGGCCCGCCGCCACCCGCGCCACGGCGTCCGCGGTCGAGACGTGCACGATGTGCAGCGGGCAGCCGGTGCACGCGGCGAGCTCGATGACGCGCTCGACGGCCGCGACCTCGGCCGTCTCCGGGCGCCGGCGCGCCTGCTCGCGCGCATCGCCGGCGTCGAACGCCGGCGCGGCGACCGCGCGCAGGACCTCGTCGTCCTCGCAGTGCACGAGCAGCCGCGCCCCGAGCGGCGCCAGGCGCTCCATGACGCGGCCGATCCGCTCGTAGCTGCTGTGCAGCCCGGCCTCGCGGTAGGTCGTGTAGAGCTTGAACGTCGTCCACCCCGCGGCCACCAGCGCCTCGACCTCGGCCCACGGCCACGGCCACACGGTCGGCGTCAGGTGGAAAGCGACGTCGCAGTGGCTGCGCCCCCTGGCGGTGGCGCGACAACGCTCGGCGGCCGCCGACAACGTCTCACCGGCCCGCTGGGTGACGAACCCGGCGACCGTCGTGATCCCGGTGCGGACGGCGAGCTCGGTCGCGGTCGGGAACGTGTCGGCGAGCGTGCGGCCGGCGACGACGTCGTCGGCGTGCACGTGCACGTCGATCATGCCGGGAAGCACGTGCAGCCCGGTCGCGTCGATGACCTCGTCGCCAGGCCCCGGCGTCAGCCGACCGACCTCGGCGATCGCGCCGTTCGCAACTCGAACGTCGGCGTCCCGGGGGCCATTCGGCGTCCACACCGTCCCCCCCCGCACCAGCACGCCTGGTCGTTCCCGAGCCCCGGGCCCCGAACCCCGAGCCCCGTTGTTCAGAACCTCTCCCACACCGCCGCCGACCGCTCGCGCGCCTTCGCCATCACCTCGGCCTCGTCGAGGTCGAGCTCGAGCTGCTTCCCCGCCATCAGCACGCGGCCGCCGACGATCGTGGTGTCCACCGCCGACTGCGACACCCCGAAGACGAGGTGCCCGAACAGCGTGCCCTCGTCGAGCGGCGTCGGCGGGTCGTAGTCCACGAGCACGACGTCGGCCGCGTTCCCCTCGGCGAGCTCGCCGAGACCCTCGCCTGGCCAGAAGCGCGCGGCGATCGCGGGGTTGCCCGAGAGCAGCAGGCCGACCGTCTCCATGAAGCCGCACGACGGGTCGCCGGCGGCGAGGTGGCGGACGAACAGCGCGGCGCGCAGCTCTTCGAGCATGGCGGTCGTCATCGCGTCGGTGCCGAGGCCGACGAGCACGCCGGCGGCCAGCATCCCCGACACGTTCGCGACCCCGACCGCGTTGTTCATGTTCGACTGCGGGTTGTGCACGACGGCCGTGCCGGTCTCGGCGAGCAGCGCCGCCTCGTGCCCGTCGATGTGGACGGCATGGGCGGCGATCGTGGCGGGCCCGAGGACGCCGAGGCGGTGCAGGCGCTCGACCACCCGCTCGCCGTGCTCGCGCATCGAGTGCTCCTCGTCCGACGCCGCCTCGGCAACGTGGACGTGGAACCCGACGCCGTGCTCGCGCGCGGCCGCTGCGGCGCGCTCGAGCGTCGCGTCCGAGAGCGTGAACGCCGCGTGCAGGCCGAACGCCGCCGCGAGACGCGGGTCGCGCTCGCGCCGGCAGCGCGCGGCGAACGCGGCGTTCTCCGCGATCCCTTCGTGGGCGATCGCCTCGCCGTCGCGGTCGGAGACCTCGTAGCACAGGCAGGCGCGCACGCCTGCTTCGCCGACCGCCGCCGCGAGCGCGTCGAGCGAGCCGCGCACCGCGTGCGGGCTGGCGTGGTGGTCGACGAGCGTCGTGGTGCCGTGGCGCACCGCGTCGATCGCCGTGACCAGCGCCGAGAGCCGGCAGTCCTCGAGGTCGAGGGCGCGGTCGAGCCGCCACCACAGGTGCTCGAGCACCTCGCGGAACGAGGCCGACGGCGCGGCCTTCCCGAGGCCGCGCGCGAACGCCGAGTAGAAGTGCGTGTGTGCGTTGATGAACCCCGGCATCACCAGCTTGCCGGCGGCGTCGATCACCCGCGCCGCGCCCGACGGGACCGCGCCGTGCGGCGCGATCCGCGCGATCCGCCCCGCCGCGCAGAGCACGTCGTGGCGGTGCAACACGCGGCCGGCCGTCCCCAGGGTGACGACCGTGCCGTTCGTGATCAGCAGGCTATCCACGTCCGCCTCCTCGACTCCGGGTCGCCGCCTTCACGCCTCGCGCAGCGCCGCCGCCTCCGCGGGCGTGCGGTCGCGCATCGCGAGGGCGCCGGTGAAGCACATCAGGGTGCAGAACGAGCAGCCGACGCAGCGCTCGGGGTCGGTGCGCGGCACCCCGTCGCCGTCGAGCGCGATCGCCAGGTACGGGCAGCGGGTGCAGTTGCCGCAGTGCACGCACAACCCCGGCTCGACGTGCGAGATTTGTTTCGCGGCGGGGAGCTGCATGAAATCCGTGACCGGGCCGGGCAGCGCGCGGCCGACGAGCTCGGCGACTGAGGCGAGGCCGCGCGCCTCGAGCAGGTGCGACAGGCCGGAGTGCAGCTCGCCGACGACGCCGACGCCGTACTTCATGACCGCCGAGCAGAACTGCACGGTGCGGGCGCCGAGGGCGAGGAAGTTGGCGGCCGCGCTGTAGTCCATCGGGCCACCGTTGCCGGAGACAACCACGCCGAGGTCCGCCACCTTGGCCAGGGTGAGGTTGGAGATCGGCGTGACGCCCGCGCCGCTCATCCCGACGACGATCCCCTCGTCCCAGACTTCCCGGCGCCCGGGCCGGAACGCGAGTGTCGGGAAGGTGTTCGCGAGCGTCACGCCGGCCGCCGCGGCGGGGTGGCGCGCCAGGACCTCGCGAATCGCGATCACGATCGGGGCGATCGCGGTCACCGCCCCGGTGAGCTTGAACAGCTTGGGGACGGACGGGTCGCCGGACTCGAGCACCCAGCCGACGATCTTGGCCGTCAGGGCGGCGTCCTGCGAGACGATGTCCCCCTTGGTGCCGTCGCCCCCCTGCGGGCAGGAGAGCGAGTACTCGATGCCGCACGCCCCGGCAGCCTCGAGCTTCGCGGTGTTCGCCTGCCATCCGCGGCGGTCGAACTCGTCGTGACCGGTGACCGGGCCGCCCGTGGACGCGAGCGTCAGCCGGTCGGGGAATTCGCGCCGCAGCCGCTCGACCTCGCGGCAGACGCGGTCGAGCGCGTGGCCGGACACGTTGTCGCAGTTGGCGAACGTGGTGCGGTCGAACGCGAACATGTAGCGCGCCGGGATGTGGATCGGGACGCCGTCGAACGCGGTCTTCATCACGCCGCCGGCCCAGCCGGCCTCGTACGCCCGCCGCATCTGCTCGTAGCCGTCGGTCGGCGGCGCCGCCGAGAGCAGGAACGGTGACGCGATCGGCCGGCCAAAGAACTCGGCGTCGAGCGGCACCGGCAGGCGCCGGAACCCCGGCAGGATCGCGAAGCTCTTCACCCGGACGGGGTTCGGGGCTCGGGGCTCGGGGTTCGTCAGAGGCTCTGTCACGTGCCCGGCGATGGTTTGCGGCCGAGCCCCGGACCCCGAACCCCGAGCCCCGAAACCGGCAAGGACCTCGAGGGCGGCGTTCTTGCCGGCGGCGACGGCCTCGACGACGGTGGTCGGGCCGTGCACCGCGTCGCCGGCGACGAACACGCCCGCCCGGCCGGTCGCCGGCCGCTCGGCGCGCGCCCCGATCGCGACGATCACGGTGTCGACGTCGGCGCGCGTCTGCTCGCTGCCGGCGACGTCCCGCATCCGGCTCGGGTGGAACGCCTCGCCGGCGGGGAGCGTCACCTTGCGCGTGCGCAGCCCGCGCACTGCGCCGCCCTCGGCGACCACCTCGGTGACGCGGGTGCGGCCGGAGACGTGGACGCCGGCGCGCAGCAGCCCGGCGCGCTCGACCTCGGTCAGCGGCATCTCCGAGAGCTTCTCCAGGGCGAACAGCTCGACGTGCGCCGCGCCCGCCGCGGCCGCGGTCTCGGCGCAGTCGGCCGCGACCGCGCCGCCGCCGATCACCGCCACGCGCCGGCCGACGACGTCCCGGCGACTGCGCTCGGCGAGGAACGAGGTCCACGGCTGCGCCAGCTCCTCGCCGGGGATGCCGAGGCGCAGCGGCTGCGACAGCCCCGTCGCCGCGACCACGGCGTCGTAGCCCTCCTCTAGCAGCGCGGCCGGGTCGACGACCTCGCGCGCCACCACACGCACGTCGCCGAGCGCGGCGACGAACGCGAGGTCGGCGGCCAGCACGCCGGCGTCGAGCCGGAACGGCGGGATCAGCCCGGCCATCCCGCCGGCGCCGCGCGCCTCGAGGACGTCCACGCGGCAGCCGGCCTGCGCCAGCACCGCCGTCGCCCCGGCACCGGTCGGCCCGGCCCCGACGACCGCCACCCGCGGCCCGCCCGCCGCGGGAGCGGCGAACGCCGGCATCACGCCGAGCGCCCGCGCCTTTGCGATGATCGCCGCCTGCACCGCCGGGATCTCGACCGGCCGGTCGAACGTGGCCCGCGCGCACGCCGCCATGCAGTGGGTCTCGGGGCAGACGGCACCGCACACGCCGCCGAGCGGGTTCGCCGCCATGATCATCCCGGCGGCACGGCGAAAATCGGACGGCGCGCCGGTGCGCACCGCCATGATGAAGTCGGCCGGGGAGCAGTCGGCCGGACACGCGCTCTTGCACGGCTTCGCCTCGCAGTACTCGCACCTGGCGACCTCGGCGGCGAGCTGAGCGTCGGTCAGGGTGAAGGGGCTTCTCGGCGTCATGGACCCCCCAAGCGAAACGAGCCTAGCACAGGGCCAAAAGCGCGGAGCGCCCCGGTAATGTCGATGTTTAGGTTGAGACTCCCTGCGCCGAAGTGCGGCAGAAACGATACAATGCGCGCCGGGAGCGACAGACGTGACCGACGAAACGAAACGACGTTCGCGTGAGCACGCGGTGGAGCGCTGCCGGGAGCGCGGCATCGTGATCCCGACCATCGCCGAGCAGCGGGACCCCCGGACCATCCCCGGTGAGATCGCCGGACGCCTGCCCGGGATCGACATGCAGGCGGTAGACCCGCTCAACCTGTTCCGCATCACCTGGCACAACGACCCGGCGACCGGCGGCTTCGGCCCGGTGAACGCCCTCGTGATCCCGCCCGAGCTGTCTGGGGTGCCGGCCCGCATCGTCGGCCTCGTCGGGCGCCACTTCCCGACCGGCGCGCATAAGGTCGGCGCCGCGTTCGGCTGTCTCGTGCCCCGCCTGGTCGCGGGGGAGTTCGACCCGACCACGCAGAAGGCGGTGTGGCCGTCGACCGGGAACTACTGCCGCGGCGGCGCGTTCGACTCGGCGCTGCTGGGCTGCCACGCCGTGGCGATCCTCCCCGAGGAGATGAGCCGCGAACGGTTCGAGTGGCTCGCCTCGATCGGCGCCGAGATCATCGCGACGCCGGGGTGCGAGTCCAACGTCAAGGAGATCTTTGACGCCTGCTGGGAGATCAGGAAGACCCAGCCCCAGGCGGTGATCTTCAACCAGTTCGAGGAGTTCGGGAACTACCTCTGGCACTTCGGCGTCACCGGCCCCGCCGCCCAGGAAGCGTTCGCCGCCGTTGCCGGCCCGCGCGGCCGGCTGGCCGCCTGGGTCGGCGCCTCCGGTTCGGCCGGCACGCTGGGCGCCGGCGACTTCCTCAAGCAGACCTTCCCCGGCTGCACGATCACGGTGGCCGAGGCGCTGCAGTGCCCGACGCTGCTGGCCTCCGGCTTCGGCGGCCATCGCATCGAGGGGATCGGCGACAAGCACGTGCCGTGGATCCATAACGTCCGCACCACCGACCTCGTCGCCGCGATCGACGACGAGGCGACGATGCGGCTGCTGCGCGTGTTCAACGAGCCGGCGGGGCGCGCGGCGCTGCTTGGGCGCGGCGTCGCCCGTGACCTCGTCGAGCGGCTGCCGCTGCTCGGCATCTCGTCGATCTGCAACCTGCTGGCGGCGATCAAGACCGCGCGCCACTACGAGCTGGGCGCCGACGACGTGATCCTCACCTGCTTCACCGACTCCGCGGCGCTGTACCAGACGCGCCTCGCCGAGCTCACCGCCGAGCGCGGCGCCTACTCCGAGCGCGAGGCCGAGATCGACTTCGAGCGCCGTCTGCTCGGCGCCGCGACCGACCACGTCCGCGAGCTCACGTACCCCGAGCGCAAGGCGATCCACAACCTGAAGTACTTCACCTGGGTCGAACAGCAGGGGAAGACCGTGGCGGAGCTCAACGCGTTGTGGTCGCCGTCGTTCTGGACCGACCTGCAGGCGCAGCTGCCGGCGTGGGACGAGGCGATCGGGGCGTTCAATCGCGACGCCGGGGTTCGGGGCTCGGGGCTCGGGGTTCGGGAAGAGGCAAAGAGATGACGACCAAGCGTGGCAGCGAGGTGTTGGCGGCGGCGAAGCGGTACGAAAAGGAGATCGTGCGCTTCCTGCGCGAGATGGTCGCGATCCCGGCCGAGAGCGGCCGCGAGCGCGCGCGCTGCGAGCGCGTCAAGGCGGAGTACGAGGCGCTCGGGTTTGCCGACGTGCGCTTCGACGGCATCGGCAGCGTCGTCGCGCGCGTCGGTGAGGGGCCGTTCGTGATCATGATGGATGGCCACGTCGATTGCGTCGGCGTCGGCGACCCGCAGGCGTGGACGTACGACCCGTTCGCCGGGAAGCTCGAAGGCGGCCGCGTGCACGGCCGGGGCGCGGTCGACGAGCTGCCCGGGATCGCGTGCATGGCGTACGGCGCGCGCATCCTCGCCGAGCGCGGCCTCCCCGCCGGGGTGCAGCTCGTGCTGGTTGCATCGGTGCTCGAGGAGGCGTGCGACGGCTTCCCGCTCATGCACCTCATCGAGACCGAGGGGGTGCGGCCGGACGCGGTCGTCCTCGGCGAGCCGACCAACCTCGACGTCTACCGCGGCCACCGCGGGCGGATGGCGATCGAGGTCGTCACCAAGGGGATCTCCGCCCACGGCGCGCACTGCGAGCGCGGCGTCAACGCGGTGTACAAGATGGCACCGATCGTCGCCGACATCGAGGCGCTCAACACGACGTTGCGCGAGGACGCGTTCCTCGGCAAGGGCACCGTGACGGTCTCGTTCATCGACTGCAAGACGCCGTCGCTCAACGCGGTGCCCAACGAGGCGCGGATCGTGCTCGACCGCCGCCTCACCGCCGGCGAGTCGCCGGAGAGCGCGCTCGAGGAGATCGGCGCGCTGCCGCACATCGGCGACGCCGAGGTGCGCGTGCTCTCCTGGGAGGGCGAGGCGTGGACCGGGGCGCCCGCCCGCCAGGAGCAGGTCTTCCCCACCTGGGTGCTCCCCGAGGCGCACCCGCTCGTGCAGGGGGTGGCGGCCGCGGCGCAGGATGTGCTCGGCCGGCCGCCGGCGATCTCGCGTTGGGTGTTCTCGACCAACGGCGTCGCGACGATGGGGCGCCTCGGCATCCCGACGATCGGGTTCGCGCCGGGGCGCGAGGAGCTGGCCCACACCGCCGACGAGTGGGTCGAGGTCGCCGACCTGGTCACCGCAGCGGCCGTGTACTCGCTCATTCCGGAGGAGTTGGTGCAAAGGATGAAGAAGAGTTAAAAGTTAAGAGTTGAGAGTTAAAAGTGCGGGATGGAGGGTTTCAACTCTTCACTCTTCACTCTTCACTTTTCACTTTTCACTTTTCACTCTTCACTGTCTTCGCAGGGAGGCATGATGCAGACCAAACTCAAGGGCAAGCACTTCATCACCACGCAGGATTGGACCACGGACGAGCTCGAGACCGTGCTCGAGCTGGCGCGCGAGCTCAAGGTCGCCAAGGCGGCCGGCCGGAAGATGCGGCTGCTCGAGGACAAGACGCTGTACATGATCTTCTTCGACTCCTCGACGCGCACCCGCAACTCGTTCGAGACCGGGATCACGCAGCTCGGCGGCCACGGCATCTTCCTCTCTCCCGACAAGATGCAGATCAGCCACGGGGAGAACGCGAAGGACACGGCCTCGGTGCTGTCGCGCTACGGCGACGGGATCGCGATCCGCCACTGCGCGTTCCGCGAGGGGAACCCGTACCTGCGCGAGGTCGCACGCTGGTCGAGCGTACCGGTCCTCAACATGCAGTGCGACGTCTACCACCCGTGCCAGATCATGGCCGACTACATGACGATCCGGGAGAAGTTCGGGGCCGACACGCGCGGCCTCAAGATCGGCGTGGCGTGGACCTCGGCGCCGAACTACATCCGCCCGCTCTCGGTGCCGCAGAGCCTGATCCTGATGATGCCGCGCTTCGGCCTCGACGTCACGCTCGCCGTCCCGCCCGAGTTCCGGCTCATGCCCGAGGTCGAGGAGCAGGCGCGCGCCAACGCCGCAGCGGCCGGGACCAAGTTCGAGATCGTCGGTGAGTTCGAGGAGGCGTTCCGCGACGCCGACATCGTGATCCCGAAGTCGTGGGGCCCGCTCATGCACACGACCGACAAGAAGGAAGGCCTCGCGCTGATCGAGAAGTACCCGAGCTGGCGCTGCGACGCCGCGCGCATGGCCCTCGGCAAGAAGCGGATGATCTACATGCACCCGCTCCCGGCCGACCGCGGCCGCGAGGTTACCGACGAGGTCATCGACGGGCCGCAGTCGGTGGTCTACGATGAGGCGGAGAACCGGCTGCACGTGCAGAAGGCGCTGATGGCGCTGACGATGTGAGAGTCGTGGTCCGTGGTCCGTGGCCCGTGGTCCGAAACGGCCACGATCACTGTCCACTGACCACGGACCACTGACCACGGTTATGGCGGCGTTCACGTTCGTCTGCGGCGAGTGCGGGGCGCGCTACCCCGAGGCCGAGGTGCGCTACGTATGCCCCGTCTGCGCCAAGCAACAGCAGCCGGGCGGCGTGACGCGCGGCGTGCTCCGGGTCGAGATCGACGGGCTGCCCGCCGCGTGGCCGGCGGCGCGGGTCCACGATCCCGGCGCCCTGGCGGCGTTCCTTCCGGTCGCCTCCCCGGTCTCGCTGCCGCCGCTGCGCGTCGGAGGGACGCCGCTGCTCCCGGTGCCGCTGCTGCGCCGCCGGCTCGGGATGCCGCGCCTGTGGGCCAAGGACGACACCCGCAACCCCTCCGGCTCGACCAAGGACCGCGCCTCGCTCCTGGTCGTCGCCAAGGCCGTCGAGTACGGGTACGACACCGTCGCCACCGCCTCGACCGGCAACGCCGCCTCGGCGCTCGCCGCGGTTGCCGCCGCCGCCGGTGTGCGCGCCGTCGTCTTCGTACCCGCCGCCGCCCCGCCCGCCAAGCTCGTGCAGATGGCGAGCTACGGCGCGCGCGTCGTGCCGGTGGCCGGGAGCTACGACGAGGCGTTCGAGCTCTCGCTCGCCGCCTGTGAGCGCTTTGGCTGGTACAACCGCAACACGGCGTTCAACCCGTTCACGATCGAGGGCAAGAAGACGGCCGCGATCGAGGTCGCGGCCGACCTCGCGCCCGAGGCGCCCGACGCGGTCGTCGTTCCGGCCGGCGACGGCGTCATCCTCGCCGGGGTCGCGAAGGGGTTCGCCGACCTGGTGCGCTGCGGCCTGCTGCGCCGCGCGCCCCGCCTGATCGTCGTCCAGCCCGAGGGCTCCGCGGCGCTGGCGCGGGCGCTGCGCGCCGGCGCGGCGGAGGTCACGCCGGTCGCGGGCGCCGCCAGCGTCGCCGACTCGCTCGTCGTCGGCGCGCCGCGCAACGCGATCATGGCGCTCGCGGCGGCGCGCGCCTCGGGCGGCACCGGGGTGATCGTCAGCGACGAGGCGATCCTCGACGCGATCCCGTTGCTCGCCGGCACGACCGGCATCTTCTGCGAGCCGGCCGCGGCCGCGGCGCTGGCCGGGCTGCTCGCGGCGCTCGACGACGGGATCGTGGCGCGCGACGAGCGCGCGGTGCTGCTGCTCACCGGGACCGGCCTCAAGGACGTCGCCGCCGCCTCGCGGCGAGTGCGCATCCCCGAGCCGGTCGCCCCCGACCTCGACGCGGTTGGGCGCCTGCTCGCGACCGGCGGCCGCTGAGCCCGCGCGGGCCGCCCGCTACGCCGCCTCGACGACCACGGCCGTGCCGTAGCAGACCATCTCGGTGACGCCCTGCATCAGCTCCGTCGTGTCGTAGCGGATGCCGATCACAGCGTTGGCGCCGATCTGCTCGGCGTGCTTGACCATCATCTCGAACGCCTCGGCACGGGTCTTCTCGCACAGCTCGGTGAACAGGGTGATGTTGCCGCCCACCAGCGTCTGCAGCGAGCCGCCGATCGTGCCGAAGATCGAGCGCGAGCGCACCGTGATCCCGCGCACGACGCCCAGGTTGCGCACGGTGCGGCTCCCGGGCAGCTCGAACGTGGTCGTGGTCATCGCGTGGTTCATGCCGTGTCCTCCCGGACCGGCCGCCCGGCGCCGCGGCGGCCGTCACCTGTGCGGCTCCCGTATCGTAGCGTCGATCCGCGACCCGTACGCCGCCGCCCGCTCGCGCACGGCCGCCTCGTCCACCGTGAGGACGCGCCCCGCCGCCATCACGAGGCGGCCGTCGACGATCACCGTGTCCACGTCGCACGCCTTCGTCGAGTACACGAGGAGCGAGTATGGGTCGTGGTTGGGGATCTGGTGGAGCGCGTCGGTGCGCACCACGATCAGGTCCGCGCGCTTGCCGGCCTCGAGCGAACCGATCTCGCGCTCCAGACCGAGCGCCTCGGCGCCCATCCGCGTCGCCATCGCGAGCGCGGTGCGCGCGGGAAGCACCGTCGGGTCGCCGGTCGTGACCTTGGCCAGCTTGGCGGCGGTGTCCATCTCCTCCCACAACGAGAGGTCGTTGTTGGAGGCGGCGCCGTCGGTGCCGAGGCCGACCGCGACCCCCGCCGCCAGCAGCGCGGGGACGGGCGCGACGCCGGCCGCGCCCTTCATGTTCGACTGCGGGCAGTGCGCGACCCCGACCTTGCGTTCGGCCAGGATCGCGATCTCCGCCGGCGTCGGCCAGATCACGTGCGCCGCCAGCACGCGGCGGTCGAGGATCCCAAGCCCCGCCGCGTACTCCACCGGCCCCTGACCAGCCCGCTGCCGGATCAGGTCGACCTCGGAGCGCGCCTCGGCCAGGTGCATGAGCATCGGCACGTCGAGGGTCGTGGCGAGGGCGTGCGCCTCGATCAGGTGCTCGCGCGACACGGTGTAGGTGGCGTGCGGCGCCACCGCCGGCACGATCAGGGGGTGCCCGCGCCACCTCGTCACGAACCGCTTCGTGTACGCCACCGCGTCCACCCAGCTCTTGTTGTCGGGAGCCGGGAAGTCCACGAGCGTCTCCCCGGCCACCGCGCGCATCCCGCAACGCGCGGCTTCCTCGGCGACCGCGTCCTCGTAGTAGTACATGTCGGCGAACGTCGTGACGCCGCCGCGCAGCAGCTCGAGGCATGCCAGGCGCGTGCCCCAGCGCACGAACTCCTCGTCGACGAACTTCGC
>JAKAFI010000051.1 GCA_021818005.1 Acidobacteriota bacterium
TCGGCGCGCACGGTCAGCTCGCCGGTCCGGGTGCGGAACAGCGTGCCCTCGACCCCCCAGAAGTCGCCGAGGTCGAGGGTTTCGAGCAACGCGAACGCTGCGTCGCCGACCACGTCGCGCTTGACGTGCGCCTGGATGCGCGCATCGCCGTCCGCGAGGTCGAGGAACGCCGCCTTGCCGTGGGTCCGGATCGCGGTGACGCGGCCGCCGACGCGGACGCGCACCGGCGCCGCGTCGAGCTTCGCCGCGTCGGACGCGGCGAAGCGCGCCACCAGCTCGCTCACCCGCCCGTCCACGGCGAACCGGGGCGGGAAAGGGTCGAGGCCGCGCCGCCGCAACTCCTCGAGCTTCCCGCGCCGGTGCGCCCGCAACGTCTCCAGCGGTTCCACGTCACCTCCACGCGCGCCTGCCGACACGCAAAAGCGGCGCATTTTAGCATGCGCCCGGGTCGAGAGCCGTGTCACAACTCGCGCCGGCTCAGGCGGTCACGCCAGCGACCGCGCCCGCCCGCGCGGCGTCGTGCCCAGCGTCGCGCCCGGCCTTGGGCCCGGCCACTCCCGGTGCTACGATGCCGCGGGTGATCGAGCCGGTTTCCCCGACGATGCGAGTGGCCGGAGGGCCGAGACCATGAGCCAACCTCGTTCTGGCGCCGTCGTCGCGCTGGCGCTTTTCGCCTTGGTCGGCACGGTGTTCGCCGCCGTCTCGACCGCGGACTTCATCGCGTTCCTCGACCGCCAGGTCCACTCCGTGACCTGCTCGTTCGTGCCCGGCCTCGGCGCCCCCGACACGACCGGCACCAGCGGTTGCCACGCCGTGTTGATGAGCCCGTACTCGGCGGTGTTCCGTGCCTCGACCTGGGGCGGCATCCCGATCTCCCTCGCCGCGCTCTCGGTGTTCGCCTACCTCCTCTTCCGCGCCGCCGACCTCCTCGCGCGGCGCGCGGCCGCCGACCCCGACGAGACGCGCTTCCTCGTCGCCGCCACCCTGCTCCCCGTCCTCGTCTCGGTCGCGTACTTCGCCATCGCGCTGCTGCGCGTCGGATCGCTGTGCAAGCTGTGCGTCGGGATCTACGTCGCCTCGGCCGGCGTCTTCGTCTCCGCGCTCGCGGCGCACCGCGGCGCCGCGAGCGGCGCGCCGGCGCGGCCGTTCCCGTGGAGCCGCTACGCCGTGGCGTTCCTCGAGGGCGTCGTCTTCGTCGCCGTGCCTGTCGTGCTCTACCTCGCCCTCAAACCGGGGTACACCGGGGCGATGGCGAACTGCGGCACCCTCATCCACCCGGAGGACCGCTACGGCGTCCGCGTCCCGCTCGGCGGCGCCCCCGGCGGCGTGCCGGCGATCGAGGTGCTCGACCCGTTGTGCCCTGCGTGCAAGGCGTTCGCGCAGCGGCTGGCCGCTTCCGGCCTCGGCGAGCGCCTCGACACCCAGGCGGTGCTTTTCCCGCTCGACAAGGAGTGCAACTGGATGGTGGGCGAGTCGCTCCACCCCGGCTCGTGCGCGGTCTCCGAGGCGGTGCTGTGCGCCGGACCGGCGGCGCCCGACGTGCTGCAGTGGGCGTTTACGAACCAGGACGAGCTGCGCGCGATCGGCAAGGACACGAAGCAGGTGTACGACCGCATCCGGCAGGCGTTCCCCGATATCGGCGGCTGCCTCGGCCGCCCGGGAGTGCGGGCGCGGCTCAACCGTTCGCTGCGCTGGGTGGTCGCCAACGCGCTGCCGGTGCAGACGCCGCAGCTGTTCGTGCGCGGGCAGAAGGTGTGCGAGGAGGATACCGACCTCGGCCTCGACTTCGTGCTCTCGCGCCTGATCGACCGCCCGCAGGGCGGCGGCCGGACGGGGAGGTGACGCCGTGCAACACGGTAAGCTCCATCTCGCGCTCTTCCTCGCGGTCCTCGTGGTGCTCTCCGGCACGGTCGCGTGGTGGGTGCGCGCGGCCGCATCGCGGCTCGCCGAGCTGCAGGCCGGCGCCGCCGGCCCCGCGACCGCCGTGGCCAGCGCCGCCGACGAGGGGTACTGCACCGGGCCGCTCAAGCAGATCCTCCGCCGCGTGCTGACCTCGTGCGGCCTGATCAAGGGCGGCGCCCAGCGCGGCTGCCAGCCGGTGCAGGCGCGCAACGTCGCGGCGATGTCGGGCGACGACTTCAACGCCCTCTTCCTGCCGCTCGCCAACCGCGCCGCGATCATCCAGTTCGACCAGGACAGCGCCGAACTCGGCAGCCGCGCGATTGCGCTCCTCGACAAGACGTTCGCCGACCAGCGTGGCGCCTCGTACTTCCTCGTCGTCTCGCGCGCCTCCACCGAGGGCCCGCTGGCGTACAACCGGGAGCTGTCGCGCAAGCGCGCCGAGGCGGTCCTCGACCACATCCGGAGCAAGTTCAACGACCCCGACCTCGACCAGGAGGTCGGCCTGCTCTGGCTCGGCGCCGAGTACGCCCAGCTCGACAAGGAGTTCTGCGGCTGGCAACGCTCCCGTCCCGAGGAGGCCTGCACCAGCGCCTTCCTGAACCGCTCGGCGTTCATCGCATGGATCGACTGCCGGCTCTGAGGCGGGCCGCGGCCCTCACCGCGGTGGCCGTGCTCGCCTTGGCGTGCGGCGGCGGCGGCCAGCCCGCCGCCGGCCGCTCCGACAGCGTCGCCGCCAGCGGCCAGGGGCCCGACTTGCGGCGCTGGTGCGACGTGTTCTACACCGGCGCCGACGCGCCCACGCTCGCGCTCCCGCAAGTCGAGCCCGCCCGCGCCGGGGCGCCGCTCCCGGCGCTCCCGGCCGACCGCTGGGTCTGGGTCAACGTGTGGGCGACGTGGTGCGGGCCGTGCCGGCGCGAGATGCCGCTGTTGCTGCGATGGCACCAGCGACTCGACGCGGAGGGCCGCCCGTTCGACCTCTGGTTCCTGTCGGTGGACGAGCGCCAGCACGATCTCGTGCAGTTCCTCAAGGACAACCCCGAGACCGCGCCGGGGGCCTCCGTGCGCCTCGCCGCGCCCGGAGGCCTCGAGGGTTGGTTGCAGCGCTTCCCCGGCGCGCCGACCGGCGCGATCCCGCTGCAGGTGATCGCGGCGCCGGGGGGCAAGGTGCGCTGCATCCGCGCCGGGGCGCTGCGCGACGCCGACTACCCGATCGTCAAGGCGCTCCTCGCGCCGTAGCGCCGCGCCGGGCTTGCCGCCGCGCGCGGCCGTGGTACAACGGCGGCATGCTCGCGCCCCGTGCCGCCCTCCGTGCCGTCGCGTTCCTCCCGCTCCTGGCGCTCGCGCTCGCCGCCGGGTGCGCCCGCCGGGCGCCGGCCGTCGCTCCGGCGTACCGCGCCGAGGTCGAGGCGTGGCGGGCGGCCCGCCTGGCGCGGCTCACGGCCCCCGACGGCTGGCTCACGCTCGCCGGCCTGGTGTGGCTGCACCCGGGGGCGAACCGCTTCGGGTCCGACCCGGGCGACGAGGTCGTGCTCCCCGGCGCCGGCATCCCCGGCGTCGCCGGGAGCTTCGATCTCGGCGCGGGCGGTGCGGTCCTCCTCGACCCCGCGCCCGGCGCGGCCGTCACGGTCGCGGGTCGCGCGGCCGCCCGCGGGCCGCTGCGCTCCGACGCCAGCGGCCGGCCCGACGTCGTGGCCGTCGGGAGCTACCGGCTCAACGTCATCGACCGCGCCGGCCAGCTCGGGGTCCGCATCAAGGACACCGCCAACCCGGCCCGTACTCACTTCCGGGGGATCGAGTACTTCCCGCTCGACGAGGCGTACCGCGTCACCGCCACGTTCGCGCCGTACCCGACGCCGCGCGAGGTGAAGGTCGCGAGCCACCAGGGACCGGCGCAGACGATGCTCGCCCCGGGCGTGGTCCGCTTCACGCTCGGCGGCCGCGCCCTCGCCCTCGAGCCGTTCGTCTCCTCTCCCGGGGACCGCACCTTCTTCTTCGTCTTCCGCGACGCCACCAGCGGCCGGGAGACGTACGGCGCCGGCCGCTTCCTCGACGCGGACGCGCCGGCGGCCGGCGGCCACACCGTGGTCCTGGACTTCAACAAGGCCACCAACCCGCCGTGCGCCTTCACCCCGTTCGCCACCTGCCCGCTGCCGCCGCCCGAGAACGTCCTGCCGGTGCGGGTGGAGGCGGGCGAGAGGTTCGCCGGCCACTGACCGCCGCGAGCCGCCGGCGCCGGTGCGCTATCCTTCCCCATCATGGACACGCTGACGCCCAGCACGCTGGAGGCCGCCGCCCGCACCTTCGCCGCACGCCACGCCACCGGGGAGCTCGTCGCCGCCTTCGTCGCCGGCTCCGGGATCAGCCTCGCGGCGCCGGGCTGGGAGAAGGCCGCGGAGATCCCGTACGCCGAGGTGTTCCCGTTCCCGGTCGCCGAGCTGCCGGGGCACACGCCGACCGTCACGCTCTGGCGCAAGCGCACGCGCGGCCTGCTCGTCTTCAACGGTCGCTTCCACCTCTACCAGGGGTACGGCGCGGCGCAGGTGGCGGCGATCCCGCGCCTGGCCGGGCTGCTCGGGGCGCCGGTGTACGTGGCGACCAACGCCAGCGGCTCGATCGACCCCGCGGTAAGCGCGGGCAGCCTGGTCGTCGTGCGCGACCACATCAACCTCCAGGCGACCAGCCCGTTGCTCGGCGAGTGGGGGCGGTGGCGGGCGCCGATGTTCCCCGACCTGACCGACGCCTACGACCCGGCGCTGCGCGCCGCCGCCGCCGAGAGCGCCCGCGCGGCCGGCTTCGCCGTGTCCGAGGGCGTGTACGTCGGCACCCTCGGCCCGAACTACGAAACCCCCGCCGAGATCGAGGCGTTCCGCCGCATGGGCGGCACCGTCGTCGGGATGTCCACCGTGCAGGAGGTGATCGCGGCGCGCCACCTCGGCCTGCGCGTGCTCGTCCTCTCGCTCGCCACCAACATGGCCGCCGGCATCGGCGGTCTGCCGCTCACCCACCAGGAGGTGCTCGAGGTGGGGGAGGCGGCGCGCGGCCGTCTCCTGGGGCTGCTCGAGCGCGTCGTCGCTGGCCTCGAGGCGAAGACCGCGTGAACGTCGTCGGCCTCGAGCTCGGCCCGTTCGCGGCGCGCTGCGTCCTTCTCTCCTGCGCGGCCACCGGTGAGACGCTGGTCGTCGACCCCGGCTTCGACCCCGAGGCGGTGATCGCCGCGTTGCGCGAGCGCTCGCTGCGCCCGACGGCGCTCGTGCTCACCCACGCCCACGTCGATCACGCCTGGGGCGTCGCCACGCTCAAGGCGGCGTTCCCCGACGCCGAGGTGCGGCTGCACGACGGCGACCTGGCGCTGTACAGCAACCTCGCCGGGCAGTCGCGGATGTTCGGCCTGCCGGCACCCGGGGTCGTGCCCCACGACGGCTTGCTGCGCGACGGCGAGACGCTGGCGTTCGGCCGTGAGCGGATGCTCGTCCGCCACTGCCCGGGCCACTCCCCCGGGCACGTCGTCCTCATCGGCGAGGCCGCCGCCGGGCCGCTTGCCGTCGTCGGCGATGTGCTGTTCGCCGGCTCGATCGGGCGCACCGACCTGTGGGGAGGTTCGCTTCCGCGGCTCCTCCACTCGATCCGCGACGTGCTCTACCGCCTTCCGGACGCCACCCGCGTGATCCCCGGCCACGGCCCCGAGACCACGATCGGCGCCGAGAAGCGGGGCAACCCGTTCGCCAGGCCGCTCCCGGAGCCGGCCCCGGGTCAGAACCCGGACGCGGCCGGCTGCGTTGGATAGGGTGGAGGGACACGCCGATGCGACGCCTCGCCTTCGCCATCGCGATCCTGCTCGCCGCCACCGCCACCGGCGAGACGCTGAAGACGATCACGATCGACCGCCCCGCCGCGGGTCTGACCGGGATCGTGGTCAAGGCCGGCGTCGGCGATGTCGAGGTCGCGGGCGACGGGGGGAGCGATGTCGCGGTGCGCGTCGACCTGACGACCAGGGGCGGCGGCTTCTTCGGCGGCCGCCCGACGGCGCGCGAGATCGACGAGATCGCGATCGACGCCGCCGTGGTTGATGGCGAGCTCCACCTGCGGCTCCGGCCCGAGCACCGCAGCGAGAGCCACCTCTCCGAACGCTGGACGGTGCGGGTGCCCGCGACGTTCGCCGCGACGGTGAAGCTGGGGGTCGGGAACGTGACGGTGCTCGACCTCACCGGCGACGTCCGCGCCAAGCTCGGCGTCGGCGACGTGCGCGTCGAGGGGCGCTTCGCCTCCACCGGCGAGGTCCGCGCCACCAGCGGCGTCGGCGACGCGACGCTGCGCACGCCCGAGGGCCATACAGACGGGCACGGCTTCATCTCCCACTCGCTGCGTTCCCACGGCGCGGGCAACGCCGCCGTCGAGGCCGAGGTCGGCGTCGGCGACATCACGATCCGCCTGCGCTAGGAGCCTGTTGCGCATAGCGACGAAAGCGAGGGTCGCGATGGCGCCCGCTGGCAAGGCGGACAAGCGAAATGCCCGCAGACGTAGCTATAGCCTACGTCGAGGACATTTCGCGCAGGCCAACGCAGCCAGCAGGATGCCAGCGCGAGCCGCAGCCGGAGTCTATGCGCGACAGGCTCCTAGGCCCCGGGCCGAGTCGCTACACTGCCGGCGCCGCGCGTTCCCCGGGGACGGTGCGCCGGCCCGACGCCGAGGCGGCAGGGAGCAGACCATGACAGAGACGCGGTTCACGATGCGGCCGATCGGCACGGCCCAGACGCCGTTCTCCGAGACCAGCGGGATCCCGCGCGGGCACGGGGCGGCGCACACCGCCGAGGGGATCCTCGAGATCCGGCCCGAGCTCGCGGCAGGCCTCGACGACATCGAGGGCTTCTCGCACCTCTACGTGATCTGGGCGTTCGACCGCGCCGAGGGGTACGACTTGCGCGTCACCCCCCCGACCGACACGCGCCCGCACGGCGTCTTCGCCACCCACTCGCCGCGGCGCCCCAACCCGATCGCCCTCACGATCGTGCGCCTGCTCCGGCGGGAAGGCGCCATGCTCCACGTCGCGGGGGTGGACATGCTCGACGGCACGCCGATCCTCGACATCAAGCCGTGCACCTCGAGCGTCCCGGCGGCCGAGCTGCGGCGCGGCTGGCTCGCCGACGCCGAGCGCGAGCGGCGCAGCGGCTGAGGCGCCGGCCGCGCCGCAACCTCAGGTCTGCAGCACGCCCCAGCGAGCGGCGGGGATCTCGCCCTGGTGGGCGCACGCCGCGACCGCCCTGGCGAGGCGCCCTATCCCTGCAAAGGGCTTCCCGGACTCCAGCCGAGCAACGGGTATGGGCGGAGGAGCCGCACCGCGCCGGCACTCGACTCGGGAGGCGTGCCGGCCGCGAGGCGGCGCAAGAGCCTTTGCAGCGTCCGGCGGCGGCCCCAGGCCAGCGCGCGCGCCTGGCGTTGCGCCATGGCAGCGAGCAGTGACGGTTCGACTCCCGCCTGCTCAGGCAACGCACCCAGGGCAGAGAGCGCAAGAGAAACGGCGGCAGCGATCGCCTCGCGGTCGGCCACCGACGGGGGATGGTCACGCAGGGCCAACGAGAGGGCATGTACGACCACGGGTGCGAACGCAAGCTGCTGCGCCCAGTACGACTGCGCTCGTGCCCCACCGCTGCGAAGCTCTTGGAGCATCGTGGCGATGGTCTCGGACCAGCTCACAGATCCTCCAGAACGTAGCGCAGGTTGTCGACGATCACGGGATCGCCGCGCCACCGCGCCGGAAGGCGCCCGAACGCTTCGCTTAGGTCCCCCTCGGTGATCGCGAAGCGCTGCGTCAAGAAGGCGATGTCGGCGACGTCCTCGGGCTCCAGACGCTTGAGCTTGCCGATGATCAGGTCCGCAACCGGTGGCGTCCGGACCGTGAGCCTGCGCCCCCGAAACACCGTGTTGTAAGGTCGTTCAGGCGATGGAACCGGGAGAACCAGCGTCTCCTCCGGCACCACCTCGAGGAAGTCGTGTTCCGCCAGATCCTTGCCGGAGGTCGGGTTGAATCCGACGCCGGCCGCGGCACAGGCTCGTCGCAGCTCCGCATCCACGAACCGTGACGACGGCAGGACGTCGATATCGAGCGTGGTCCGTCCCTCCAAACCCAAGGCAAGGACCGCGGCCCCCCCGCGAATCTCCAGCTCGCACGAGGACTGCAACGCACCGTCGAGCGCCTCGAAGATGGCGAGGAGTCTGTTCCTGTCCACCGTACCAGTCTATGGCCGGCGCCTGTCCCGTCAAGCTCGACGGCCTTCCCGTCCCGGTCGCAGGCTCTGGCGCCCGTCCACGCCGTTGGGTCGGCGGCGCCCTCTCCGGCCTACCCGACACCTCTCAGGTCTGCAGCACGCCCCAGCGGGCGGCGGGGATCTCGCCCTGGTGGGCGCACGCCGCGATGCAGGCGGCGACCGTCTCGCGGGTGCGGGCCGGGTCGAGGATGCCGTCCACCCACAGCCGCGCGGCGGCGTAGCGCGGGTCGGCTGTGGCTTCGTACCGGGCCTTGATCTCGTCGAGCCGCGCCCGCTTCTCCTCCTCGGAGACGTCGCTGCCGCGGTTCTTGAGCTGGATCGCGAGCAGCGTCTGCGCCGCCTGCTCGCCGCCCATGACCGCGATCGACGCGGACGGCCAGGCGAAGATGAAGCGCGGGCCGTAGGCCTTCCCCGCCATCGCGTAGTTCCCCGCGCCGTACGAGTTGCCGATCACGATCGTGATCTTCGGCACCGTGCTGTTGGCGACGACGTTGACCATCTTGGCGCCGTCCTTGATGATCCCCTCGCGCTCGGCGCGCGAGCCGACCATGAAGCCGGTGACGTCCTGCAGGAACAGGAGCGGGATCCCCTTCTGGTTGCACAGCTCGACGAAGCGGGCGCCTTTGTCGGCGCCGTCGGCGTAGATCACGCCGCCGATCTGCATCTCCTTGTCGTGCGGGCCGAGACCGCGGCGGCGCGCCACGACGGCGCGCTGGTTGGCGACGACGCCCACCGCCCACCCGGCGATGCGACCGGTGCCGCACACCAGCGAGCGGCCCGAGGTCGCCTTGTATTCCTCGAACTCGGAGCCGTCGAGCAGGTGCGCGAGCAGCGCATAGGTGTCGTACGGCCGCGTCCGGTCGGCCGGCATCACACCCGCGATCTCGCCGGGATCCACGGCGGGCTCGGCCGGCTCGATGCGGTCGAACGGGGCGAGGCGCGGCGCGGCAAGCTGCCCCATGCGGGCGCGCACTGCGGCCAGGCAGCTGGCGTCGTCGGGGAAGCGGTCGTCCACGACCATCGAGATGTCGGCCTGCACCTCGGCGCCGCCCAGCGCCTCGGCCTCGATCTGTTCCCCGATCGCCGCCTTCACCAGGTGCGGGCCGGCGAGGAAGATCGAGCCGGTGCCCTCGACGATGAGCGCCTCGTCGGACATGATCGGCAGGTACGCCCCGCCGGCGACGCACGGCCCCATGATCGCGGCGATCTGGTAGATCCCCGCGGCCGAGAGGCGGGCGTTGTTGTAGAACACGCGGCCGAAGTGCTCCTTGTCGGGGAAGATCTCGTCCTGCAGTGGCAGGAACACCCCCGACGAGTCGACCAGGTAGACGAGCGGCAGCCGGTTCTCGAGGGCGATCTCCTGGGCGCGCAGGATCTTCTTGCAGGTGATCGGGAACCAGGCGCCGGCCTTGACCGTCGCGTCGTTGGCGACCACGACGCAACTGCGCCCCGAGACCGTGCCGATGCCGGTCACGCACCCCGCGGAGGGAGCGCCGCCCCACTCTTCGTACATCCCCCACCCCGCCCAGCCGCCGAGCTCGACGAACGGGGCCCCGGGATCGAGTAGCGCGGCGAGGCGGTCACGCACGAGCATCTTGCCCTGCGCCACGTGGCGCTCGGCCGCCTTCGCCCCGCCACCGGCGCCGAGCGTCGCCTCCTCGGCCTGCAGCCGGGCCGTCACCTCCCGCCACCGCCGCAGGTTCCCCTCGAACGCCGCATCCCGCCGCACCGTCGCCAACTGGCGCATCGCTCCCCCTTCGGATCCGCCCCAGAGGGTACGCCATGCGCTGGCCGGCGCAAAGCCCGGCTCGCGTCCGGGCGGCGGCGGCGCCGGACCGCCGAGCGGTGGACAAACGACGGCCGCGGTGGACCCGCGGCCGGACGGTCCCGATCTTCCGGCGCTCAGTCGATCTTCAGCGTGGCGACCTTGATCGTGTCGCCCTCCTTCTCGCCGGTGACGGTGACGCGAATCGCGTCCGTCTTCTTGGTTTCCTTCAGCGCCGCCAGCGCCTCCTCGTTCCCCTTCTTGTCGAGCTTGACCCAGGTGCCGTCGGCGGTGTAGACGCCGTAGCCGCTGCTCGCACACCTCAACAGGCAGCTCGTCGTGTGCTTGTCGGTGTTGCCCTTGAACTTGGCGGCGCAGTTGTGGTCGATGAGCGGCACGTCCTTCCACGTCTCGGCCGCCGCGAGAGCCGGCAACGCCAGGACCACCAACGCAAGAGCGGGTACCAACCGCTTGATCATCATGAACGGTCTCCTTTCGCCTACGGGTCGTAGAACGCGGCGCGGGCGGCCGCCGATTCCGAAGGAAGCTCCCGCCGACCGCACGGCTCCGTCACGGGCCGGTCAGCAGCCGCGATGAAGCCGCCAGGTCTCCGATGCAGAATCTGCGACCGAGTTGCAGAACGGTACGCGAGGAGCGCCGCTTGTCAAATTCGGAAATTTAGGTCATGATTTCCCCGTTGCGCCAATCGAGGGTGCGCGTCGCTGACGCCCGCCGCGAGGGGACCCGATGAAGATCACCGCCACCGAGGAGTACGGGATGCGCTGCATGCTCCAGCTCGCGCTGCGGCACGGGGAGACCGTGTCGCTCTCCGAGCTGGCGGCCGCCGAGGGGATCGCGGTGCCGTTCGCGGCGAAGGTGCTGATGCAGCTGCGGCGAGCCGGCCTCGTCGCCGCCACCCGCGGCCGCAACGGCGGCTACGTGCTCACGGCACCGCCGCAGCAGATCACCGTGCTGCGGGTGCTCGAGGCGCTGGGCAAGCCGCTGTTCGACTCGAGCTTCTGCAGCCAGCACGGCCGGCCCGACTCGCAGGCGTGCTCGCGGCTGACCGACTGCTCGCTGCGCCCGGTCTGGGCGCACCTCGACGCGCTGCTGCGGCGCATGTTCGAGCACACGACGATCGCCGATCTGGCCGCCGGTGAGCGCCGCACCGATCGGCATCTGCAGGAGCGCTGGCCGCTCGTCGCCCCGGACCGCCAGGCCGGCGCGACGCGGCCCGGCGCCGCGAGGGGGAGAGGAACGCAATGAACGAGAACGCCAGGCCCGTCTTTTCCTGCCACGGTGTGCACGTCCGCATCGGCGAGAAGGAGGTCGTCAAGGGCGTCGATCTCGCCGTGCTGCCGGGCGAGGTGCACGCGATCATGGGGCCGAACGGCTCCGGCAAGTCGACGCTGGCGAACAGCCTGATGGGGCACCCGGCGTATGCGCTCACCGGCACGGTCGAGCTCGCCGGCGAGGACGTCACCGCCCTCGCCCCGGACGAGAAGGCGCGCCGCGGCATGTTCCTCGCGTTCCAGTACCCGGTCGCGGTGCCCGGCGTCACCGTGGCCTCGTTCCTGCGCGCCGCGGTCTCGGCGGTGCGCGGCGCCGACGTCCCGGTGCGCGAGTTCCGCAAGGAGATGCTCGCCCGCATGGAGGACCTGGAGATGGACCCGGCGTTCGCCGGGCGCTACCTCAACGACGGCTTCTCCGGCGGCGAGAAGAAGCGCGTCGAGATCCTCCAGCTCCTGATGCTCAAGCCGAAGTTCGCCTTGCTCGACGAGACCGACTCCGGCCTCGACATCGACGCCCTCAAGGTGGTGGCCAAGGGGATCAACGCCGCCGCGTCGAACGACACCGGGATGGTGCTGGTGACCCATTACCAGCGGCTGCTCAACTACGTCCGCCCGCACGTCGTGCACGTCTTCATGGACGGGCGGATCGTGCGCAGCGGCGGGCCGGAGCTCGCGCTCGAGCTCGAGGAGCGCGGCTACGACTGGCTCGAGCCCGCCGCCGTGGGAGGTGTCTGATGGCTTCGACGCCCACCGTGGCCGACATCGGCAGCGACTACAACCGCCGCTACGGGTTCCACGACCCCGAGGAGTACTTCATGCGCACCCCGAAGGGCCTCTCGCACGAGGTCGTCGAGGCGATCTCGCTGCTGAAGAAGGAGCCCGAGTGGATGCGCGTGTTCCGTCACAAGGCGCTCGACATCTTCCTCGCCAAACCGATGCCCACCTGGGGCGACACCGCGAGGCTGGCAACGATCGACTTCGACGACATCACCTATTACGTGCGCGCCACCGAAAAGCAGGAGAAGAGCTGGGACGACGTCCCCGAAAACGTCAAGCGCACGTTCGACCGGCTCGGCATCCCGGAGGCGGAGCGCAAGTTCCTCGCCGGCGTCTCGGCGCAGTACGAGTCCGAGGTCGTCTACCACTCCGTCAAGGAGGAGCTGACCAAGCAGGGGGTGATCTTCCTCGACATGGACTCGGGGCTGCGCGAGCACGAGGAGATCGTGCGCCGGTACTTCGGCACCGTGATCCCGTCCGCCGACAACAAGTTCGCCGCGCTCAACTCGGCCGTGTGGTCGGGCGGGTCGTTCATCTACGTGCCGAAGAACACCGAGGTGGCGATCCCGCTGCAGGCGTACTTCCGCATCAACGCGGAGCGCATGGGCCAGTTCGAGCGCACGCTGATCATCGCCGACGAGGGCGCCAAGGTGCACTACATCGAGGGGTGCACGGCGCCGGTGTACTCGAGCAGCTCGCTGCACTCGGCCGTCGTCGAGCTTATCGCGATGAAGGGCGCGCGCATCCGCTACACGACGATTCAGAACTGGTCCAACAACATCTACAACCTGGTCACCAAGCGCGCCGTCGCCGACGAGGACGCGGTGGTCGAGTGGGTCGACGGCAACATCGGCTCCGGCCTGACGATGAAGTACCCGGCCGTGATCCTCAAGGGGGAGCGCGCCCACGGCGAGGTGCTCTCGATCGCGTTCGCCGGCCCGGGCCAGCACCAGGACGCCGGCGCCAAGATGATCCACCTGGCGCCGCACACGACTTCGAAGATCACCTCGAAGTCGATCTCCAAGGGGACCGGGCGCTCGTCGTACCGCGGCCTGGTCAAGATCCGCAACGGCGCCCACGGTTGCAAGACCTCGGTGCAGTGCGACGCCCTGCTGATCGGCGACGCCGCCCGCACCGACACCTACCCGACGATGGAGATCGACGAGGACCAGGTCAGCGTCGAGCACGAGGCGCGCGTCTCCAAGATCGGCGACGAGCAGCTCTTCTACCTGCGCTCGCGCGGCCTCAAGGACGATCAGGCGCGCCTGATGATCGTCAACGGCTTCATCGAGCCGTTCGTGAAGGAGCTGCCGATGGAGTACGCGGTCGAGCTCAACCGCCTCATCGAGCTGGAGATGGAGGGTTCCGTTGGCTAGCCGCCCCGCCGTCGCCCCCCCCGAGCTCGCGCTCGATCACGTCGCCGCGCTGTCGCGCGCCGCCGGTGAGGATGCCGCCCTGCTCGCGATCCGCGAGCGGGCCAGAACGCTCCTGACACCTCTCACCCTCCCCGACCGCGCCCGCCACCTCTGGCGCTACACCAACCCGGCCACGTTCCTCCCCGACGGCGATCCCACGGCGGCCGCCCCCGGCGACGTCGGGCCGGCGTGGCGTCTGGACGAGTCGCTGGCCGCCGCGGCGCTGCTCGCCGGCGGCGGGTTGCGCGTGATCGAGATCGGCGCCGACGCGCGTGCGGCCGGCGTCGTGATCGAGGACCTGCACCGCGCCGGCGCCGCCGATCTGCTCGGCACCGTCGTGCCGGCCGGCCACGGCTTCCTCGAAGCGATCAACACTGCGGCGTGGCGCGGCGGCGTGCTCGTCCGCGTCCCCGCCGGCGTCACGCTCGAGCACCCGATCCGCCTGCGCCTCGTCGTCGGGGCGCTCTCGCTCCCGCGCGTGCTCGTGCTCGCGGGCGAGGGCAGCTCGTTCGAGGTCATCGAGGGGCACGTTGGGGGCGGCGCCGCGGCGCGGGTCATCGGCGTCACCGAGGTCGTGGCCGAGGCGAACGCGAACGTTCGCTACGGCCTGGTGCAGCGCTGGGAGGCGGGCGTGATCGGCCACCTCACGGCCCGCGCCCGCGTCGCCACCGGCGCGCACGTGCAGCTCTCGCTCGCCTCGTTCGGCGGCGCCGCGTTCAAGGCCGACGTCGGGGCGGTTCTCGCCGGCGAGGGCGCTGCGGTCGAGACGTTCGGCGTCGCGATGGGCGGCGAAGAGCAGCGCTTCGACCACCACACCGAGCACATCCACGAGGCCCCGAGGACGACCTCCAACCTCGACTTCAAGGTTGCGCTCACCGGCGCGGCGCGGTCGGCGTACACCGGGATGATCCGCATCGCCCCCGGCGCGGCCGGCTCCGAGGCGTACCAGGAGAACCGCAACCTGCTCCTCTCCGGCCAGGCGCGGGCCGAGTCGATCCCCGAGCTCGAGATCCTCACCGACGACGTGCGCTGCTCGCACGGCGCCACCGTCTCGCCGATCGATCCGGAGCAGCTGTTCTACCT
>JAKAFI010000052.1:0-4426 GCA_021818005.1 Acidobacteriota bacterium
CACCTTCACTTGCGGGTAGGGTCCCAGTCCTCCGTTCGGCGAGGACGTCCTGGAATACGCGCTCGGTTTTCCGGCGTTGGAACGGCAAAGCGTGGACCAGGACAAGGAGGCAGCAGATGGATGCCATGATGCGAGACACGACGAGGAGTTCGGCCCTCGACGAGGGGGCCGTGGCAACGTTCAGGGCGCGCCTGCGGGGGGCGCTGATCCGGCCGGACGACCCCGGCTACGACCAGGCTCGTAAGGTCTGGAACGGGATGATCGACCGGCGGCCGGCGCTGATCGCGCGCTGCGCAGGGGTGGCCGACGTGATCGCGGCCGTCGGCTTCGCGCGCGAGCAGGGACTCCCGATCGCGATCCGGGGCGGCAGCCACAACGTCACCGGCCACGCGGTCTGCGACGGCGGGGTGGTGGTGGACCTCTCCGGGATGAAGGGGATCCGCGTCGATCCCGAGAGGCGCACCGTGCGCGCCGAGGGCGGGTGCACGTGGGGCGATCTGGATCACGCGACGCACGCGTTCGGCCTCGCCGCGCCTGGCGGGATCATCTCGACGACCGGGATCGCCGGGCTGACGCTCGGCGGCGGGATCGGCCACCTGACGCGGAAGTACGGGCTTTCGTGCGACAACCTGATCTCGGCCGACGTCGTGCTGGCCGACGGCCGGTTCGTGACCGCGAGCGCCGAGACGGAACCCGACCTGTTCTGGGCGCTCCGCGGCGGGGGTGGGAACTTCGGCGTCGTGACCTCGTTTGAGTTCAAGCTCCATTCGGTCAGCACCGTCATGGGCGGGCCGTTCCTCTGGCCGCTGGCGCAGGCGCGGGAGGTGTTGCGCCTCTACCGGAACTTCATGAACTCCGCGCCCGACGACTTCAACGGTTTCTTCGCGTTCCTGAAGGTGCCGCCGGGACCGCCGTTCCCCGTCGAGCTGCACAACACCACGATGTGCGGTGTGGTGGCGGCGTACACGGGCCCCCACGCCAAGGCCGACGAGGTGGTCGCCCCACTGCGGCGGTTCGGGCCGCCGGCCTTGGACCACTTCGGCCCCCTCCCCTTCCCCGTCCTGCAGAGCATCTTCGACCCGCTCGTCCCGGAGGGGCTGCAGAACTACTGGAAGGCCGACTTCGTGAACGAGCTCTCGGACGAGGCGATCGAAGCGCACCTCAAGTACGGCCCCAAGATCCCGACGGTCAACTCGGCCGTACACATCTATCCGGTGAGCGGCGCGGCCAACCGGGTCCCGAAGAACGATACGGCCTACTTCTACCGCGACGCCAAGTACGTCCACGTCCTCGCGGCGATGTACCCCGACCCGGCCGACACGGCGAAGAACGTTGCCTGGGTGCGCGACTACTGGTCGGCGCTCCACCCGTACGCCTCGGGAGGCGCCTACGTGAACTTCCTCATGGAGGAGGGCGACGAGCGCATCCGGGAGACGTTCGGGGGGAACTACGAGAGGTTGGCGAGGATCAAGGGGAGGTACGACCCCACGAACCTGTTCCGGTTGAACCAGAACATCCGCCCGTCGAGCTGAACCAGGGCCGGCTCCTCCCCGGGTGCCGTGACGGCGGGCGACGAGAGTGCCGGTCTCGGTTACCCGTCGCCGAACAGCTCGAGCTGCCGCATCGTGGCCGGCACCAGGGTCGATACGGAAACCCCGAGGAGACGTACTCCTCTGCGGGCCGCCTCGGTGCGGCGGAGCAGGCCCCTGGCGGTCGAACCGATCCGACCCGAGTCGGCCGTGGGCACTCGGAACGTGAGCGAGCGCGTCACGGTGGTGAAGTCGGGGTAACGCACCTTGAGCGTCACGGTGCACGCCGCGATGTCGCGTCGCACCAGGCCGGTGGCGACCTCCCGGGCCATCGCGTCGAGCTGCTCGTCCATCGCCGTGAGAACGGACAGGTCGCGGCGGTACGTGTTCTCGGTGCCCAGGCTCTTGCGCTCGTGGAACGGCTCCACGGGCCGTTCGTCGTTGCCGTGGGCGTACTCGTGCAAGGTGCGGCCGTGGCTGTGAAAGCGCGCGAGCAGGTCACGCAAGGGGACCACACGGAGTTGGGCGACCGTCGCCACCCCCATGGCCGCCAGGGCGTGCTCGGTCGCCGGGCCCACCCCGTGCAGCCGGCGCACCGGAAGCGGGTCGAGGAACGACCGCACGCGCGCGGGGGGGACGACCTTGAGACCGTCCGGCTTGCAGGCGTCCGACGCGATCTTGGCGACGAGACAGTTGGGGCCGACGCCCACCGACACGGTGAGCCCGCGCTCGGCCCGGACGCGGCGCCTGATCTCCTTCGCGATCTCCGACGCTCTCCCCGACGACCCCAGGTGCTCGGTCACGTCCAGGTATGCCTCGTCGAGCGAGACCGTCTCGACCACGGGCGTGACCTCCCGGTAGATCGCGAAGATCCTCTCGGACTCGCGGCGGTACCTGGGAAAGTCGGGGGCGAGGAACACGGCCTCGGGGCACAGACGCTTCGCCCGCGCCGCCGGCATCGCGGAGTGGATGCCGTATCGTCTGGCCTCGTAGTTGGCCGTCGCCACCACCCCGCGCCCCCCGGGGTCGCCGCCCACCACCACCGGCCGGCCGGCGAGCGACGAGTCGTCGCGCACGTGCACGGCAGCGTAGTAGCAGTCCATGTCGCAGTGGAGGATGCGGCGGACGCGCTCGCCCTCGGCCACGCGGCGATTGTAGCCGGTGACCGCTCGCGAGCCGGGACCTCGTCCTCGCTCCCGGTGCGTGGCGATGGACGTCCGGGGGCGGCCGGCGCGTGCGGCTCGGCGGTCGTTTCGCAGGCGGGTCGCTGCTGCTACTCTGTGACGAAGGAGCGCGCATGGACCCGCTGCCCGAATATGAGTCGTACGACGGTTTCGGGCTCGCCGACCTGATCCGCCGGCGCGAGTTGCGCGCAAGCGAGGTGGTCGAGGCGGCGATCACGCGCATCGAGGCGCGCAACCCGTCCGTCAACGCGCTGATCCACACGATGTACGAGCCGGCCCGCCGGACGGCGGACGGGCCGCTCCCCGGCGGGCCGTTCGCCGGCGTTCCCTTCCTGCTGAAGGACTTGATGGTGGCGTGCACGGGCGAGCCGCTCACCTCCTCCTGCCGTCTCCTCGCCGACTATGTCCCCGACCACGACAGCGAGTTGGTCGCGCGCCACCGCCGGGCGGGCCTCGTCATCCTCGGCAAGACCAACACCCCCGAGTTCGGCATCATGGGCGTCACCGAGCCCGAGCTGCACGGGCCGACCCGCAACCCGTGGAAGCTCGACCACACCTGCGGCGGCTCGAGCGGCGGATCCGCCGCGGCGGTGGCCGCCGGGATCGTCCCGCTCGCCCACGGCGGCGACGGCGGCGGCTCGATCCGCATCCCGTCGTCGTGCTGCGGCGTGTTCGGCCTCAAGCCCACGCGCGGCCGCAACCCCCTCGGGCCCGACTTCGGCGAGGCCTGGTGCGGGCTGGTCCAGGAGCACGCGATCACGCGGTCGGTGCGCGACTCGGCGGCGCTGCTCGACGCCACCTGTGGCCCCGACCTCGGGGCGCCGTACGTGGCGCCGCCGCCCCCGCGGCCGTTCCTCGCCGAGGTCGGCGCGGAGCCGGGACAGCTGCGCATCGCGTTCACCTCCGCCTCCCTGTTCGGCGAGAGGACGCACCCCGACTGCCGCGCCGCCGTGGAGGACGCGGCGCGCCTGTGCGAATCGCTCGGCCACACCGTGACCGAGGCGGCCCCGGAACTCGACAAGGCCGAGCTGCGGCGCGCGTACCTCGCCGTGGTCGCCGTCAACACGGCGTGCGCGATCGCGGAGGCCGGCCGGCTCGTGCGGCGACGGCCGACCCGCGCCGGGTTCGAGCGGGAGACGTGGTTCCTCGGGGTGATCGGCCGCCACATGCCGGCCAGCGAGTACCAGGCCGCGATCGACCACCTCCACCGTGCCCGTCACTCGGTGGCGGGGTTCTTCGAGCGCCATGACATCCTGCTGACCCCGACCCTGGCGTACCCGCCGGTGCGGATCGGGGCGCTCGCGCCGAGTGGCGGCCAGCGCGCGGTGATGCGCGTCGTGGAAGCGCTGTCGTCGCGCCGCCTGCGCGCGCGGGCGCTCGACGAGATGGCCGCCGAGGCGTTCGAGAACACCGCCAACACGATGCTGTTCAACCAGACTGGACAGCCCGCGATGTCGGTGCCGCTGCGGTGGAACGCCGACGGCCTGCCGATCGGCGCGCAGTTCGCGGCGCGCTTCGGCGAGGAAGGGCTGCTCTTCCGGCTCGCCGCACAGTTGGAGCGGGCGCGGCCGTGGTTCGACCGCCGGCCGCCGCTGGCGACGAGCCAGATCGGCGGCGCGAGCTAGGCTCCGGTGATGGCGATGCTCAAGGCCTATCTCGGCGTGGCGCGCGCCCCGTTCCTCCTCCTGCCGGTCACCCTGGTCGCGGCGGGGG
>JAKAFI010000052.1:4436-14455 GCA_021818005.1 Acidobacteriota bacterium
CGCCGCCCACGGCGGCCACTTCAGTTGGCCCCGAACGCTCCTCGCTCTGGCCGGTCTCGTCGCCGCCCACGTCGGCGTCAACGTCCTCAACGAGGTCTCCGACATACGCACCGGCATCGACCTCCATACCGAGCGGACGCCGTTCTCCGGCGGCAGCGGCACCCTTCCCGGGCACGCCATGTCGGTGCGGACGGCGACGGCGTTCGGGCTGGCAGCGTGCGGCGCCGCTCTCGTCATCGGCATCTGGTTCGTGACGCGCGTCGGATGGCTGTTGGTCCCGGTCATGGCGCTTGGCGCCGTCGCGATCTTGTTCTACACCGACGTGTTCGCGCGCGCCGGCGTCGGCGAGACGTTCGCCGGGCTCGGCCTCGGAGCGCTCCCGGTGTGGGGCGCCGCGCTCGTCCAGGGCGGCACGCCGGGGCGCGCCGCCGTGGCGGCCGCCGTGCCGGCGTTCTTCATGACGTTCAACCTGCTCCTCCTGAACGAGTTCCCGGACGAGGAGGCGGACCGTGCCGGCGGCCGCCGCAACCTCGTGCTGCTGCTCGGGCGCCGGGCCGCGGCCGCCGTCTACGCCGCGGCCGCGCTCGCCACCCCGGCCGCCATCGGCGTGGCGGTCGCGCTCCGGGCGCTCCCGGCGGCGGCGCTGGTCGCGGTCGCGCCGTCGCTCCTGCTCGTCGCGCCGTTGCGCTGGGCGCTCGGCGCGCCGGAGGGCCCCGTGCCGGTCCCGGCGCTGGCCGCCAACGTGGCGTGGAACCTGCTCACCAACGCGGCCCTCGCCGCCGCGCTGGCGTTTGTCGCCTGAATGCGCCGGCGGCGATGCGGCGGATCGCGCCCCGCTACGCCGGTGCCGAGCCCGGCCCCACCGCCGCGCCCGTCGCGGCCTTGACTGCATCCTCGGCGACGAGCTGCCGCCGCAGCGTCTTGCCGACCGTCGTCTTCGGCAGCGAACCGCGGAACTCGACGACGGTGGGGCGCTTGTAGCCGGTCAGTCGGGCGCGGCAGAACTCGATGATCTCCTCCTCGGTCGCCGTCTGCCCCGGCTTGAGGACGACGTACGCCTTGACCCGCTCGATGCTGTGCGGGTCGGGCACCCCGGCCACCGCCGCCTCGAGCACCTTGGGGTGAGCGAACAGCACCTCCTCGACCTCGCGCGGGTAGACGTTGAAGCCGCCGACGATGATCATGTCCTTCTTGCGGTCGACGATCTGGATGTACCCGTCGGCGTCGCGGGTCGCGATGTCGCCGGTGTACAGCCAGCCGTCGCGCAGCGCCAGCCGCGTCTCCTCCGGCTTGTTCCAGTACCCCTTCATCACCTGCGGCCCACGCACGACCAGCTCTCCGGCCGTGCCCGGAGGCAGGTCGCCCTGGCCGGTCTCGATGTCGACGATGCGGCACTCGGTGTCGGGCCACGGCACCCCGATCGTGCCGATCCGGTTGTCGCCGTACAGCGGGTTGCAGGTCACCACCGGCGTTGCCTCGGAGAGGCCATACCCCTCGACGAGGCGTGCGCCGGTGAGTTCCTGGAACGTCCTCTGGACCTCGACGGGCAGACCCGCTGCCCCGCTCATGCAGGCCTTGAGCGAGCCCAAGTCGTACCTGCCAAGGTCGGGGTAGTTGTTGATCGCCACGTACATCGTCGGCACGCCGGGGAAGAACGCCGGCTTGTGACGGTCGATCGACTTCAGCACGTGCTCCAGATCTCGTGGGTTGGGGATGAGGGTCAGCGCCGCGCTCATCATCACCCCCATGTCCAGGCACGTCGTCATCCCGTAGGTGTGAAACAGCGGCAAGGCGGTCAGGATCCCCTGCTGCCGGTTCGGGTCGGTGGCCTGCGCCGACCACTCGTAGGTCATGAGCGCGTTGGCGACGAGGTTACGGTGCGTGATTTCCGCCGCCTTCGGCACGCCGGTCGTGCCGCCGGTGTAGAGCAGCACCGCCGTGTCCTCCGGGCGCACATCGGTGGCCGGCCGCGTCGCCGGCGCCGAGGCAAGCACGTCGTGGAACCAACGGTCGCCGGGGTCGAGCGTAACGCGGTGCCCCTCCTTCTTCTCGGCGGCCACGGTGAAGAGCGCCTTGAGCAACGGCGGGAAGTACTCCTTGACGTTGGTGACGACGACGTTCTTCAGCTTCGTACGCGCGCGCACCTCACGGACGTTCACGTAGAAACGCGAGAGGCAGACGATCGTCTCGGCCCCGGCGTCGTTCAGCTGAAACTCCAGTTCCCGCGGCACGTACATCGGGTTGTTCGGCGCCACGATGGCGCCGAGCTTCAGGATGGCGAAGTAGGCGATCACGAACTGCGGGCAGTTCGGCAGGTACAGGGCGACCCGGTCGCCCTTGTGCACGCCCATCGCAGCCATGGCGTTGGCGAGCCTGTTCGCCTGCTCGTCCAGCCGCCGGTACGAAAGCGTGGCGTCCAGCAGCCGTCCCCCGAGTTGATGCACCACGGCGCCGAAGATCGTCGCGGTCCACTCCGGATGGCGCTGGGCGCTGGTCTCGAGGAAGTGATGCATCGGAACGGTGGGGTACTCGAGGTTGGGGCGAACCCCGGCGTCGTAGAACTTGATCCACGGTCTCTCCATCTCGGCCTCCCGCCTCCCAACGCACGGCGCCTCCCGGCATCGCCGGAGGAGCCAGGCCCGGTGCGCGGACGGCGGTTCCGCGCGTCGCCCCCGAGATGCCGTTGTGCACCCGCGATCAGTTTGATCAAGGATAGCACCTCCGCGTCATGTGGGGCGCGAACGTTCCTCCGGCGCCGGACACGCGAGCCGGCACCGGCCCCCGGCGGTGCCCCCGGCGAGGTTACGGTGTAACGCGCGCCGGAGAGCCCGCGTCTTCTCCAGCAGAGGCGGTGCCGCGACGGCTCCGCCGAGAAAAGGAGCTCATCATGAAGGTTCGTCATGCGGTACTCGCGATCCTCGCGGCGGCGGTCCTCCTCCCCGCAACGGTGTCGGCGGCGGGTCACTGGGGGCACGGTCCGATGGGGCCGGGAAGGGAACACGGATTCATGGGGATGGACGGCGGCATGGTCCTGCGCCTCGCCGACAAGCTCGGCCTCAGCGACGCTCAGGTCACCCAGATCAAGGGGATCGTGTCGGCGGCCCGCACCGCCAACCAGGGCACGCGCGACCAGATCAAGGCCAACCGCCAGGCGTTCGTGGCGGCGTACAACCCGGCGCAGTTCGACGCCACGGCGGTCAACAACTACATCGCGCAGCAGACACCACTGGTGCAGCAACTCGTGGTGAGCCGCTTCCAGACGCAGGCGAGCGTCCTCGCGGTCCTCACCCCGGCCCAGCTCGCGCAGTACAACCAGATCCGCGCTAAGTTCGCCGCGCGGATGCAGTCCGGCGGCGGCCGGCCGTAGTCCGGCCGCACCGAGATCGAAACGAGCCGGCGCGGGCGCCTCGGACGGCGCCCGCGCGCGTCTAGGAGCCTGTCGCGCATCGACTCCGGCTGCGGCTCGCGCTGGCATTCCGCTGGCTGCGTTGGCCGGCGCGAAATGTCCTCGACGTAGGCTACAGCTACGTCGGCGGGCATTCCGCCTGGCCGCCTTGCCAGCGGGCGCCATCGCGACCCTCGCTCCCGTCGCTATGCGCGACAGGCTCCTAGCGGTCGAGGGCGTCGCGCAGCTCGCGGGCCAGGGTGTCGAGCCCGAAAGGCTTCTGTAGGAAGCGGGCGCGGCCCTTCGTAACGGCCTCCCGCACGGCGTCGTTGTCGCTGTAGCCCGACATCAGGACCAGTTCCATGCGCGGCCACCGCTCCTTGAGGCGGACAGCGAGGTCGAGGCCAGAGACGTCGGGAAGCACGAGGTCGGTGAGGAGCAGGTCGAACCCCGGCTGGGCAGGCCGCGCATCGGCCTCGCGGCCGCTCCCGACGCCGACCACCACGTACCCGAGCGAGGTCAGGATCTCACCCAGCGCCTCCCGTGCGGCGGCCTCGTCCTCGACGATGAGGATGCGCTCCCCGTGCCCGGCCTCCGGCGCCGTCGTGAGGGTGCTCGGCGGCGCCGTACGCAGCGGTCCGGCGGCGCGCGGCAGCGTGACGGTGAACGTGGCCCCGCTCCCCTCTTCGCTCGCAACCTCGACGCGGCCCGCGAAGCGCGTCACGATGCCGTGCACGACCGACAGCCCGAGGCCGGTCCCCTTCCCCGGCCCCTTGGTCGTGAAGAACGGCTCGAAGATCCGGCTCCTGATCGCGGCCGGGATCCCGGGGCCGTCATCCGCGACCGCCAGCCCGACGAGGTCTGGGCGCCCCCAGGTGGAGATCTCGATCCGCCCGCCGTCCGGCATCGCGTCGCTCGCGTTGACCACGAGGTTGACGAGCACCTGCTCGATCTGGGAGCGATCCGCGTCGACCGGAAGCACGACGTCCTCCAGGCGCGACGACAGCGTGATGTTCTCTCGCACCAGCCGGCCGAGCATGCGGGTCACGTCGCGCACCAGCTCGTTGAGATCGAACGTCTCCGGACGCGTCGTCTCGCGCCGGGCGAAGAGCAGGAGCTGGCGCGTCAGCGCGCCGCCGCGCCGGATCTGGCCCTCGAGCTCCTCCAGGCGCGCGAACGCGCGCTCCGTGCTCGATCGGTCGGAGCGCGCGAGCGCGACGACCGCCAGCATCGCCTGCAGCAGGTTGTTGAAGTCGTGCGCCACGCCGCCGGCGAGCAGGCCGACGGCCTCCATCTTCTGTGCCTGCAGGAGCTGCGCCTCCATGTCGAGATGCGCCGTGATGTCGCGCTTGACGGCGACGAACTGGATAATCGCGCCGGCGGCGTCGCGCACGGCCGAGATCGTCATCTCCTCCGTATAAAGGCTGCCGTCCTTGCGCCGGTTGACGATGCGCCCTTCCCACGTCTTGCCGGCCGTGATGGTCGTCCACAGCTCACGGTAGAACGCCTCGCTCTGCAGGCCGCTCTTGAGCACCGCTGGTGTCCGACCGATCGCCTCCGCGGCCGAGTACCCGGTGATCCTGGTGAACGCCGGGTTGACGTAGCGGATCGTCCCGTCGGGGTCCGTCAGCACCACGGCTTCCCCGCTCTGCTCGATCGCTGCGGCCAGGCGGGCGCGCTCGACCTCGGCCGCCTTGCGCTCGGTGACTTCGTACGCAGTGCAGAGAACCGCCATCTCGCCGCGAAATAGGCACGCGGCTGCGGTGAAGTCGATCCAGCGCATCATGCCGGTCTTATCGACGATGCGGAACTCATAGCGCGGCGGCGGATGGCCCCCGCGGACACGGGATTCGAGGTTGGCGCGCACCATCGCCAGGTCATCCGGATGCACGACCGAGAGCACGCTCCGACCCAGGAGTTCGTTTGCGGTGTATCCCGTCAAGCGCGCGACTTCCTGGTTCACGTACACGAACTCCACGCCTCGGTACACGAAGATCGCCGCGTGCGCCGATTCGGCCAGCGTCTTGAACGTTGCCTCGCTCTCGCGCAATCCCTCCTCGGCGCGGATCCTATCGCTGATGTCCACATAGAGGATGCCGACCGCCGCGATCGCGCCGTCCGGGCCCGCGATCGGAAAATGGTGCGTCAACCAGTAGCGAACACCGTCGCGGTGCTGGAGCGGAACGACGTGCGTCAGCGGCTCGCCGGTGCGCACCACCTCGCGGTCGCCTGACAGCAGCTCCTGGGCGCTCGCCTCGGGGAAACACTCCATCGGGGTCTTCCCGAGGAGGTCGGCGCGATCGAGCTGCATCGCCTCTTCCCACGCCTCGTTCATGAACAGGTAGCGCCCCTCGCGGTCGCGCATCACTGCGACCCCGGGGAGGTGGCGCATGAACAGGGCGAAGCGCTGCTCCGACTCGCGCAGGGCCAGCTCCGCCGCCTGACGCGCCGCACGCTCCCGCATCGCCCCGAGCGAGTAGCCGATGTCGGAGGCGAGCTCGGCGAGGAGACGGAGCCGCTCCTCGTCGAAGGCATCGGGCTCCGACTCGTACACGGTCAGCGCGCCCACGACATCGCCGCCGACTGGCACCGGAAACGCGGCGGAGGAACGATAGCCGGCGGAGTCGACGCGCTCCCGCCAGGCGTCGAGCGCCGGGTTGGCCAGCGTGTCGTTGTTCACGACCGGGCGGTTCTCACGCACGGCCGTGCCGGTCGGCCCGCGGCCCTCCGGCGTGTCGTCCCAACGGATCGACGCGCCCTCGAGGTAGGCCGCCGCCTCCCCGGCCGAGCTCACCATCCGCAGCGACCCGTCGTTCTCCTTCGCGGCCACCCAGGCCATCTGGTAGCCGCCCTCGCCTACGACGATCCGGCAGACCCCGGCGAGCATCGCGGCCTCGTCCTGCTCCCGTACGAGGAGCTGATTGACCTCCGACAGCGTGCGGTAGAGGCGTCCGAGCCTGCGCAGCTTCTCTTCGTAAAGCTCCCGTTCCTGCAGCGTCTCGGCCAGCTCGACGACCCGCCGGCGGCTGAGGAACGCGGCCAGGAGCGCGGCCAGAGCCCCGAGCGCCAGCACACCGGCGAGCGCTCCGAGCGTCACGGCGCGCCGCCACGGGGCCATCGCCTCGCGCTCGTCGACCTTCACCACCAGCCCCCACCCGGTCGCGGGCACCGGCCGCGTCGCCGCGAGGACCTCGACGCCGCGGTAGTCCGTGAAGCGTCCGAACGTCACCTTCCCGCTCGTGGCCAGCCACGCCGCCGGGTCCTGGCGCGGGTCCGTGACCCAGCGCGTGAGCGGGCGCGCGGCGGACAGGCGCAACGGGCTCACATAGACCAGGCGGTCGCCCTCGCGCTGCACCAGCAGGCTCTCGCCGGTGGCGGTGGGGATCGGCTCCATCGCCAGTAGACGGAAGATCCATCGCTCGGGGTCGGAGAAGAGCAGCACGACCCCGCCGTACGGCGGCCGCACGCCCAGCGGTTGCATCGTGAGCAGCACCGGCGTGCCTGCTCGGCCGCGGATGAAGAACTGGGGCCCCGCGGCTCCCGCCACCGCTCGCCGCGCCTGCGCCACGGCGTCATCAGGCAGCGGTTCGCCGCCCCCCTGCGCCAGGACCGCGCCCGAACCGGCCACGAGAGCGGCCTCCGTGTACTCGCGCTCGCGGATGAAGTCACCGAGGACCTCGGCGATATGCGGCCCCAACCCGCCGGCCGGCGCTCCCGCGGCTGGCGCTCCCGCGGCCGGCGCGGCCAGCGCCCGCACCGACGGGAACCCGGCGATCATCCTGGCGTCCTCCCGCCGGCCGGCCAGCCAGCGCTCGATCGCAGCCTGCCGATCCGCCGCCATCGCCGACAACCGGCCGCGCCAGATCGCCTCGACCTCGGCCCGCTGCCCCCTGGCGAACAGCACGAAGAGGAAGACGACCACGGCCGCGCCGGCGAGCAGCAGCACGCTGCCCAGGCCCCTCCAACCCAGGCGCCTGACCGGGCGCCGGGCGACACCCGCCCCCATCCCCGGCATCGCCCCTCCCCTTCAGAGCTGACGGCCCGCGGCTTCGAGCCGCCACCCGCTGACCGCCGACCGGATCAAGATCTCTCATCGTAGTCTACACGCACCTCCCGCGGCGGCACCGTGTGCGAGTACGAGCACGGCGGACGGCGCCGGGACGGTCGAGCGCAGCCTCGCCAGCCCGACCGGCCGGAACCCCGTCCTCGCGACGACTCCCGGCGAACGACCCAGGCTACTCCGGGGCCGCTGCCGCCGGTGGACGCGCCCAGACGCGGGCCTCGGTGAACACGCGCACGAGCTCGGCGTCGAGGAACCCGTCCCGGGTCTCGTCGGCGAGCACGGCCAGGGCGCGTTCCGGCGCGCTCGCCCGCCGGTACGGGCGGTCGCCGGTCGTGAGGGCGTCGTAGATGTCGGCGATCGTGATCATCCGAACTTCCGGAGGGATGTCGGCGGCGACGAGGCGGTTGGGGTACCCGCGTCCGTTGAGCTTCTCGTGATGGGCGTAGGCCAGCACGGGCACCCTCGCGAACCGCTTCGGCCACGGGATCGTGAGCAGGAACTCGTACGACCGCACGACGTGCGACTCCATCTCCTGCCGCTCGAGGTCGTCGAGCGAGCCCCGCGGCACCAGCAGCGCCCTCGCCTCCTCCGGGCGCACGAGCGGGACGTCGCTCCCGTCCTCACCGACGATCGACACCCGTTGCAGCTCCTCCACCGCGCGCCGCGTGCCCTCTTCGAGGACCGTGGGCTCGTTGGCGGTCAGCACGGCGGCAAGCGAGGCGCCGAGGTCGGCCCTGACTTCGCCCAGTGCGGCCTCCAGGTGCGCGAGGTCGTCGTGCGTCGGCGCGCGCCCGAGCCGTTGCAGCTCGAGGAGGAGTTGCCGGAGCATCGCGACCTCGCGCGCTCTCCCGGCGTGCCGGAACCGCTCCTGGACCACGGCCAGCCGGTCGGACTCCAGCTTTCTGGCCTTGGTGAGGACCGCCTCGCGCACGCCGACCTTGCCGAAGTCGTGCAGCAGCGCCGCGTAGCGCAGTTGGGTCATCTCGTCGCGGGAGAACGCGAGGCCGCGGTACGGGCCCGCTGCGACCTCCTCGACCGCGCGCGCCAACGTCGTCGTGTAGTGCGCCACCCGCAGCGAGTGGCCCGACGTCGAGGGATCGCGTTGCTCGATCGTCACCACCGCCGCCCGCACGAACCCCTCGAACAGCTCCTCGATCTCCCGCACCAGCCTGGTGTTCTCGATCGCGACCGCCGCCTGCGCCGCGAGCGCGCGGATCACGGCCGCCTCCGGCTCCGCGAACGGCCGCACCAGGCGGTCGGCGGCTTCCTCCGAGAGGATGCGACCGCCCCGCTCGGCCTTGCGGTTGATCAGTTGCAGCACGCCGATGACCTGGTCGGTGCGGGTGGCGATCGGCGCGGCCAGCACCGAACGCGTGTGGTAGCCGATCGCGAGGTCGAAGCTCCGGTTGAACCGGTACGGCACGTCGTCGGCCAGGAAACGGGCGTCCGCGACGGTCACGACCTCGCCGGTCGTGGCGACGTAGCCCGCCAACGAACTCGTGTCCATCGGCATCGTCGTCGTGACCATCGTCGCGGGCACCGAGTCGTTCTGCGCGAGGACGAACCGCAGCAGGCTGCTCCCGTTCCGCTCCTCGATCAGGAACAGGGAGCCCGCGTCGGCGCCGACCAATTCGCGGGCGGTCGAGAGGATCAGCTGCAGCAGCCGTTCGAGGTCCCGTTCGCCGGTCAGCGCGATCCCGACCCGCACCAGCTCGAGCTGCCGTTCGTTCGCAGCCGCCGCCTCGCGCTCCGCCTCGGCGAGGCGCGAGCGCAGGCGCGCCACCTCCGCCGCGGCATCGCTCTCGCCATCGAACCGGTGGGACGACGCACCTTCGGGCATGCGGCGCCGAGTATAGTCCCAGCGACCGGGCGGGCGGCGCCCGAGCGGGGTTCAACGCAGGATGAACTCGGCGAACTCGGCGACCGTGGCGAAGTAGGCGACGCACACGCTCGCCATGAACTCGCGGATCGCGGGAATGTCGTGGGCCCAGCCGGCCGCGGCCGCGTCCACGCCCGCGGCGCGGGCCATGACCACGCCCGGGGTGAGGTCGTCGACGACGAGAACGTCGCGCGGCGCGAGGCCGAGGCGGCGGATCGTCTCCTGCACCGGGTACGGGCTCGGCTTGCGCTGCTCGGCCCCAAGCTCCCAGCCGAACACCAGGTCCGGCATCGCGCCGCCGCCGTCGGCGGCACGGTAGTGGGCCTCGATCACGTGGCTCTCGGAGTGCGAGACGACGACGACACGGCCTCCTTCGGCCTTGTACACAGCGAGCGCCTCCAGGAACCCCGGGTAGAAGCGGGGCGTTTCGCGCTCGGTGAACGTGCGCCAGATCCGATGCTCCACCGCCAGCTCCTCGGGAGTCAGGGCGAGCTCCCCGGCGAGGAACTCCATGATCCCGGGGTCACAGTTCTTTGCGAACCAGGTATCGATGTCGATCGGCGGTAAGCCGGGCCGCAGCACCTCCATCGAGCGGACGTGCGCCGGGTAGTGCACCCGTCTCGTGCTGTCGACGGCGGTGTCGTCGTGGTCGATGATCAGGCAGCGGTAGCGCGTGACGGCGTCCCCTCCCG
>JAKAFI010000053.1 GCA_021818005.1 Acidobacteriota bacterium
ACGGGCTGCTCGACCCGGCCCGGTTCATCGGCCGCGCGCCCGAGCAGGTCGACGAGTTCCTCGCCGCCGTGGCCGACCCGTGGATCGCCTCCCACGCGGCCGCGGCCGACGACGAGGAGCCGCAGGTTTGAAGAACCGGGACTCGGGACTCGGGGCTCGGGGCTCGGACGCGCCACCGCGGCAGATGCACACGGTCGTGGCGGGCGCTTGCGCGCTCGCACTCGTAGCGGCGGGGTGCGCGAGCACGGCGCGGCCGGGGCGGCGGGCGTCGGCGCCGGCGGCGCGGACCGCACCGGCCGCGGCCAGACCGGGCGAGGTCGAAGAGGGGCTGGCCTCCTGGTACGGCGAGCCGTACCACGGACGACCGACCGCGTCCGGACCCCGGTACGACATGTGGGCGATGACCGCCGCACACCGCACCCTGCCGTTCGGCACGGTCGTGCGGGTCACCAACCTCGATTCGAAACGGCAAGCCGAGGTCACGATCAACGACCGCGGCCCGTTCGTGGCCGGCCGTATCCTCGACCTGTCGCGCCGGGCAGCCGAGGCGCTGGGCGCGATCGGGCCGGGCGTGATCCCGGTGCGGCTCGAGGTGGAGCGCGTCGGGGACGGCATGGTCGATGACCCGTGCTGGGAGGTCCAGGTCGGCGCGTTCGCTCGGGCGGAGAACGCGGCGCGGGCCCGCGCCAACCTCGAGCGCCGTGGGCTCGCCGTGCGCTTGGCGCCGGCCGGAGGCGGCCTCACCCGCGTCCGCGCGACCGGCCTGGCGGGGAGACGGAAAGCGCTCGACCTCGCGGCGTCGCTCGCGGCCGCGTACCCCGGGGCGGTGGCGGTTCCGTGCGGAGGCGGTTGGTGAGAGCGCGCCTGGCGCTCGCACTGCTCGCGCTCGCCATCGCCGGCGCCGCCGCGGCCCAGGACGCACCGCCGCTGGTGATCGAGACGCTCCCGGCCTCGCTCGCCGGGCGGTGGCTCTTCCGCATCGGCAACGACCCCGCGTTCGCGAGCCCGTTCCGGGAGCAGCGCAACTGGCAACGGATCCACGTGCCGGGGGCGTGGGAGCGCCAGGGATGGCCGGAGTACAGCGGGCACGCCTGGTACCGGCTCTCGTTCGTGGTTTCCTCCGATCTCGCGGGGGTCGACCTCGGCCTCGACCTCGGCCGGATCGGCGACGTCGACGAGGTGTTCCTCAACGGCCGGCGGATCGGCGGCACCGGCTCGTTCCCCCCCCTGTTCGACAACGCGACGTTCGCCCACCGCTACTACCTGATCTCCCAGGACGTCGTCCGGCTCGGCCAGCTCAATGAGCTGGCGATCCACGTCTACAGCGTCTCGCGCTTCGGCGGCCTGCTCGGCCCGGCCCCGGTGCTCGGCCGCTACCGTGCCGTCCTCGCCTCCGAGGTGTTCCGCGACATCGGGGCGTACGGGATCGCGATCCTGCTCCTGACGCTCGGCGTCCTCCACCTGCAGCTGTTCGTCGCCCAGCGCGACATGCTCGAGCACCTCTCGTTCGCCGGGGTGATGGCCGCGATGGCCGTGTTCGTCGTCGCGCACGCCAGCTGGGGTCCGGCGCTCCTGGTCGGGTATGGCCTCTCGTACCGACTCACCGTCGCGGCGCTCCTCGTCGGCGTCGCCCTGTTCCCGGCGATCGCCTACCGGCTCGCCGGGCGGCCGCAACCGGTGGCGCTCCTCGGCCTGGAGACGCTCCTGGCTCTCGGGGCGGCGTTCACCCTGGCGTGGCGCAACGAAGCCGAGCTGCAGTTCTGGCTCTACGCCGGAGAGGCCGCCGCGCTGCTCGTTGCCGTGGTCACACTCCGTCTCGGCGCCTCGCTCCTCGGCCGCCGGCGCTGCGCCCTCCCGGCGCTCATCGCCACCGCGCTGTTCGCCGTCGCGCTCATCCTCGACGTGTTGGTCGACGCCGGGGCGCTGCCGCGCACTCGCCTTCTCGGCGGCGAGTTGCTCGCCATCGTGGCGCTGGTGCCGTTCGCCTCCTGCATGTCGCTCGCGCTCTCGCTCAATTGGATGCAACGCCGCTGCGGCGAGCCGACCGACGCGATGACCGGTCTGATGACGCGCGAGCGCTTCGCCGATCGGCTCGCTTCCGAGATGCTGCGGGCGCGGCGCAGCGGCTCGCCGCTCGCCGTCGCGGTCCTCCGCCTGACCGTGGCGGATGCCGGCGGCGAGCGCGCCCAGCCCGCCGCCGACACCGTGGCGAGCCTGCGCCGGGCGCTGCGACAGATCGACCTGCTCGCGCGGTACGACGAGGAGACGTTCGCGCTCCTCCTCGCCGAGACCGACGAGCACGCCGCCATGGCGATCATCGAGCGGTTGCGGCGGGGCGCCAACGACCACGCCGGCGACCGCGCCTCCCGCACCCGGGTCACCGTCGGTCTGGCGCAGGTCCGCCCGGGCGGCCATCTTTCCGCCGGCGAGTTGCTCCGTGAGGCCGAGGCGGCGCTGTACGCGGCCGTCAGCGAAGGCGGCGACTGCACCGCCACCGCACCCTAGGAGCCTGTCGCGCATCGCGACGAAAGCGAGGGTCGCGATGGCGCCCGCTGGCAAGGCGGACAAGCGAAATGCCCGCAGACGTAGCTGTAGCCTACGTCGAGGACATTTCGCGCCGGCCAACGCAGCCAGCGGGATGCCAGCGCGAGCCGCAGCCGGAGTCGATGCGCGACAGGCTCCTAACCACAGGTCGGGGGGCTCCCGCGCCGGCGTGCGCTGCCCTCGCGGCTACGGCATCCACAGAGCTGAACGGTGAATCCAAACCGCCGGACATCGAACGGTCGTTTGGGGACCGCAGTACCGCGGAACTCGGCACAGGCTTTGCACTGCAGCGGACAGTAGTTGTGTGGCTTTTTTTGTATTATTTTGGTCATCTTTGAGGGCCGACCACGAGGGATCGACTCCGTTCCGGGAAGGAGGTGGGCGCCTGAGCTTTCCGAACTCTTGGATGTGAGCCATCAGTGGCGCCAGACCGCTGGCGCCATGAAGGTAGCCACACAAAACACGAGGAAGCAAGGAGGAAAGGATGAAGCGATTTGTTCTGTTGGCACTGCTCATCGGGTTCGCGGCGGCGCCGCTGTTCGCCCAGATGCCGACCGGCACGATCTCGGGCCACGCATCGGACGGGAAGCTGCCGTTGCCCGGCGTGACCGTGACCGTGACCTCCCCGAACCTACAGGGGGCGCGCACCACGGTCACCAACGAGAACGGCGACTACACCCTGCCGTTCCTGCCCCCCGGCGACTACCGGGCGCGGTTCGAGCTGCAGGGGTTCCAGACGATCGACACCACGGTCAAGGTCAACGCCGCCCAGACCCAGCGGGTGAACGCGACCATGCCGCAGGCCAAGGTCGCGGAAGAGGTGACGGTCACCGGTAGCTACGAGACGATCTCGAGCACCGGCACCGCCTCCACCACCTACGACAAGGCGCTGATCAACAAGCTGCCGGTGGCGAAGACGCTGCAGTCGGCGGCGCTGCTGACCGCCGGCGTCGAGGCCAACCCCGGCGCCTCCAACGCGATCACGATCGCGGGCGCGGTGTCGTACGAGAACCTGTTCATGATCAACGGCGTCGCGGTGATGGACAACGTCCGCGGCACGCCGACCGCCCTCTACATCGAGGACGCCGTCCAGGAGACGACAACCGCGGTGTCCGACGTGTCGGCCGAGTACGGCCGCTTCACCGGCGGTGTCGTCAACATGCTGACCAAGTCCGGCGGCAACGAGTTCCACGGGTCGTACCGCGACACGCTCACCAACGACAAGTGGACCGCGAAGACGCCGCTCACCACGGCGCAGCGTCTCGACAAGATCAACAACCAGCACGAGGCGACGCTGGGCGGCTACTTCTGGAAGGACCACATCTGGTTCTTCGGCGCGTTCCGCCAGCTCGACACCAAAGGCTCTGCCCAGACCTATATCACTCAGATCCCGTACACGACCGGGTTCGACGAGAACCGCTACGAGGGTAAGCTGACGTTCGCGATCAACCCGAACCACCGCATCGTCGGCTCCTATCTCAAGGTCGACCACTCCGACTTCGGCTACGGCTTCAACCCGACGGGGTACGCGTTCTTCGACCTCGCCAGCACCTACACCCGCCAGCTCCCGCAGGAGTTGAAGGCGGTCAACTACACCGGCGTGCTCTCCGACAACTTCTTCGTCGAGGGCCAGTACTCGGAGAAGAACTTCACCTTCGAGAACTCCGGCAGCCGCTACACCGACCTGCAGCGCGGCACCCCGATCGCCGACCTGTGGAACTTCGGCGCGGTGCCGTTCTACAACTCGCCGATCTTCTGCGGCGTGTGCGCGCAGGGCGCCGAGAAGCGCGACAACAAGGACTACCTCGCCAAGGCGTCGTGGTTCCTCTCCAGCGGCTCGCTCGGCTCGCACGACATCGTCCTCGGCTTCGACCAGTTCGAGGACCTGCGCACCGCGAACAACTACCAATCCGGCTCGAGCTGGTTCCTGTACGCCGACGGCGAGGTCGGCCTGCCTGGCCCGATGCCGACCCTCCCGGGCGGCACGCCGTACCCGATCTTCGTCCCCGACTCCGGCCTGTCGTACGTCTTCTGGGCGCCGATCAGCCAGCTCACCTCCGGCAACGACTTCAAGACCCAATCGGCGTTCATCAACGACAAGTGGCGCCTGAACAACAACTGGTCGTTCAACATCGGCGTGCGCTACGACAAGAACCACGGCGTCAACGCCTCCGGCGTGCTCACGGCGAAGGACTCGAACGTCAGCCCGCGTCTGAGCGCCACCTACGACCCCAAGGGCGACGGCGACTTGCAGTTCAACGCCAGCTACGCGAAGTACGTCGCCGCGATCGCCAACACCGAGGGTGACGCCACCGCCGCCGGCGGCCAGCCGGCGTCGCTGACCTACCTCTACGGCACCCCTGCCAGCGGCGCGACGCCGCCGGCGATCAACACCGACCCGAGCTGCAACACCACCACCGGCGCCGGCTGCCTCACCCCGGCGCAGGCGATCACCACGATCTTCAACTGGTTCAACGGCCTGTCGCAGGCGGACAAGAACTCGCTGCTGGTCGGCGCCTTCATCCCCGGCCTCAACGAGGACATCCCGAACTCGCTGAAGTCCCCGAACGTCGACGAGTACACGATCGGCTTCAGCAAGCGCCTCGGCGCCAACGGCAACGTCCGCGTCGACTACATCCACCGCAAGTACAACGACTTCTACCTCTTCGAGTCGGCCTACAACTCCGACGGGACGCCGAAGCAGGTGCTGGACCAGTTCGGCAACTCCTACGACCTTTCCAACCTGGTCAACACCAACTCCATCCTCACCCGCAAGTACGACGGCGTGACGATCTCGGCCTCGTACCGCCTCTCCGACGCGATCAACCTCGGGGGCAACTACACCTGGTCGACGCTCAAGGGCAACTTCGCCGGCGAGAACGGCGGCTCCGGCCCGGTCCCGGGGAACACGTTGCAGTACCCCGAGTACAAGGCGTTCGCCCAGTACAACCCGTCCGGCTACCTGCCCGCCGACGTGCGCAGCATCTTCCACGCCTACGGCGTGTGGGACCTCCTCAACACCAAGCACAACCGGCTCTCCGTCAGCTTGATGGAGACCTACATCTCGGGCGCCCCGTACTCCGCGGTCGGCAACATCTCGATCCGGCCGTACGTGACCAACCCGGGCTATTCGTCCCCGCCGACCAACGTGTCGTACTACTTCAGCCCGCGCGGCGCCTTCCGGCTCGACAACACCACCTCGACCGACCTCTCGTTCAACTACGCGTTCGTGCTCCCGGCGCTCGGCACCGACCTGCAGTTCTACGTCGAGCCGCGCGTCACCAACGTGTTCAACGAGCACGCGGTCAACTACCCGGGCGGCATCGGCACGACGATCTGGACCTCGCGCAACAAGAGCTACCTCGACGCGTTCAACCCGTTCACCACGGCTCCGGTCGAGTGCCCCCAGGGCGTGACCACGCCGCACTGCGGCAACTGGCAGAAGTCGCCGACGTTCGGCAAGGCGCTGTCGACGATCGCGTACCAGACGCCGCGCACCTTCGTCCTCTCGCTCGGCGTTCGCTTCTAACTTCCGTTCGAACCGCAGTTCCGGGCCCCGGTCGCGAGACCGGGGCCTTTTCCTTGCCCCTGCGACCGGCAGAGACCGGGGTCCGGGGCTCGGGGTTCGAGGTTCGGAAGTACGAAATAGGGGTCAGGGGTCAGCGGAAATACGGAAAGAGAAAGAAGGAAAGAGGGCAAAGGAAAGACGGCCAGACGAGGGGAGATCGGGGTGCGTCGGCGCCGCCGCTTTGCATCGGCTCCTCGGCTCCTCAGCCGCTCGGCTCCCCTGCCCGGACGTCCTTGCGAGCCACGACCCACGATCCATGGTCTCTCCGAACCCCGAGCCCCTAGCCCCGGGCCCCTGTCTCCCGGGGCCCGGGGCCCGGACCCCGGTCGTTCCGCTACTCCGGGATCTTCGCCTGGGCGGCGTCGGCGCGGCGCTGATATGCCGCGGCGGCCGTCTTGTCGCCGATCGAGTCGTAGGTGGTGGCGGCGAGGCGGAACGTCTTCGGCGTCGGGTCGGCCTTGACCATCGCCTCCATCAGGCGGTCGAGCCCGGCGCGGTCGCCCTGGATGAAGTGGATCACGCCGAGCGTGGCGTACGCCTGCGCGTGCTGCGGGAACGCCGCGATCTCGCGCTCGAACGCGGCCTCGGCCTCGGCCGGCCGGTTCAGGCGCGCGAGCGCGTCGCCGCGCAGGTAGTCGAGGTTGTACACGGTGGGGAGACGGAGCTCGGTCGCGTACCTCTCGGCCTTCTCGACGACGGCGAGCGCGTCCGCCGGCTTGCCCTCGCGCAGCTTGATCTCCGCCATCACCAGGATCGCCGACGGCTGCGGGTTGCGCGACCCGGCCGCCGCCGCCGCCTCGCGCTCGGCGGTCGCAAAGTCGCCGCGCGCGAGCGCGACGCGCGCCAGCAGCTCGTGGGCCTTCGTCGGCACCTGGACAACCGCGCGCTGGCCTGCGGCCTCCGCTTGGTCGAGCTCGCCGCGCTGGAACTGGACGAAGCCGAGCGCCACCGCGATGTCGGCGAGGAACACCGGTGAGCGGTCGAGCGCCTGCTTGTAGGCGGCCTCCGACTCGGCGTCCTGCCCGGCGTCCGCGTAGAGCTCGCCGAGCTTGATCCAGACGTCCGACATCCCCGGGTTGTCCTTGACCACCGAGCGCAGTACCGCCACCGCCTGCGCCAGATGTTGGTCGGCTGCGAGCTGCCACCCCTCCTGCATCCGCTGCAGGTACTGGATGTTGTCGACCGGGTTGGGGAGCACCGCGGCGGTGCCGCGGTCGTGCAGGCCGCCGATGTAGCCGAGCGCCGCCAGGCGGCGCAGCGTCTCCTCGTCCGCCGGGGCCGGGTGCTCGTTCCCCTGCGGGTAATGCTGCAGCGCCGCGGCCAGGCGCGCGGCCACGGCCGGCTGGCTGGCGATGAGGTCGTGCTTCTCCCCCGGGTCGCTCGCCATGTCGTACAGCTCCGGGCGCGGCCCGTAGATGTACTGGTAGTCGTTCTCGATCACCGAGCGCAGGTCGGACCAGCCGAGCTGGAGCCGCGGGAAGAGCGTCTCGCCGAAGATCACTCGCGGGGCGCCGGTCGGCTGCGCGGGGAGGCCGAGCACCGAGGACCCGCTGACCCACTTCGGGATCCGGTCGCCGAGCACCTGCAGGACGGTCGGCACGATGTCGGAGAGCTGCGCCGGCGTTGCGATGCGGCGGCCGCCGCCGAACGAGTGCGGCAGCTTGACGATCATCGGGATGTGCATGACCTCGCGATAGAGCAGGATCGAGTGCTGCATCTCGCCGTGGTCCCCGAGCCCCTCGCCGTGGTCGCCGACCAGGACGATGATCGCCCGGTCGTAGACGCCCAGCTTCTTCATCTCGTCGAGGAAGCCGCCGATCACCTGGTCGGCGGTCGCGACCTCGGCGTCGTAGGTCACGCCGTAGCGGCTACGGAACGGCTCCGGCGGGTCGTAGGGGAGGTGCGGCTCGTAGATGTGGAAGAAGAAGAAGAACGGCTTGCCGTCGTGGGCGGCGATCCACCGCTCCGCGAACGCCGCGGTCTTGTCGCCGGAGCGGCGGTAGTGGACCGACTCGACGCCCGGCGCGATCCCGACCGAGTCCTCGTAGTAGTCGAACAGCGGCCCGAGGCCGGTCTCGTAGCGCAGCACGTAGGAGGAGACGGCCGCTCCGGTCGCGTAGCCGTGCTCCTTGAGGAAGACCGGCAGGCTGGGGTGCGTCTTGCCGTCGAAGACGAAGCCGATGTTGTTGCGGACGCCGTGCTCGGGGGGGAGCTCGCCGGTCAGCATCGTGGTGTGGGCGGGCAGCGTCATCGGGCAGGGTGTGTAGGCGTTCTCGAACAGCCAGGCGTCGCTCGCGAAGCGGTCGAGGTTCGGCGTCGCGATCTTGGTGTAGCCGTACGCGGGGAGGTGGTCGGCGCGCATCGTGTCGATCGAGATCAGGATGACCGGCGCGTCCGGAGAGGTGGGCACGCCGCCCGAACGGGCGCACGACGAGGCCGCGAGACCGCCGAGCAGCGCGAGGGCGGGCACGAGCCCTGCCCGCGCCGTTCCGGCGAACGATGCCGCCGACCACCGGCGGCCGGCTTCACGACCTGCTGCGACGGCCATTCGAACCCCCTGCGACCGCCCCGAGAGAGGCGGCCGATCCGACCGGCGATCTTACGCCCGCGGCCGATGGGCGGACAACAGAGCTCCGTTTGAAACGATTCCTCTCCTCGCGCGGAGGTGGGCCACCGAAACGGCTCACGGCTGCGGCGGCTCCGCTGTGGGCACCCCGAGGCGCGGCAGCGCCTTCTCGAGGTTGGCCTGCGCCATCCAGTAGCCGGGCTTCGCCGCCAGCGCGGCACGGAACTGCTCCACGGCGCCGGCGACGTCCCCCTCGTGTACGAGAACGACGCCGAGGCCGTTGTGCGCCAGGTAGTCGTTGGCCGAGGGGTGCGCGAGCGCCTTCCGGTACTCGACCTTGGCCTCATCGTAGCGCCCGGTCTTCGTGTAGTCGGTCGCCAGGTTGACCATCACCGTGGTGTTGTCGGGCTCCACCCGGCGTGCGACGCGCAGGCGCGCGATCGCGCCGTCGAGGTCGTCGCGGTCCTCGTCGACGCGGGCGAGGTTGAGCAACGCCGGCACGTTGTCGGGCTGCAGGCGCAGCGAGCGCTCGAACTCGGCGACCGCGTCGGCGACCCGCCCGCGCGTGTACAACGAGTAGCCGTAGTTGTTGCGGCACATGAAGCAGGCGGGGTTGGCGGCGAGCGTGTCGCGCCACAGCGTGTCGGCGTCGCGGAAGCTCCGCGCCTGGCGGAACGTGAGGACCGCGAGGGTCGCAACGACGAGCACGCCGGCCGCGGCGGCGGCCGCCCGCAGCGCCCTTCCCTTCCCCTCGAGCAGCCCGGCGACGCCGGCCGCGAGCGCGGCTGCGAACACCGCGACCGCCTGGTAGGCGAAGTGGTCGGCGACGTACGAGTAGCGCATCGCGTACACGTTGAAGAACCCCATCGCCGGAAAGAGCACGCCGCCGAACAGGAGGGAGGCGGCGAGCGGGCCGCGGCCGATCCGCCGCCGCAGCGCCACGAGCGCCGCCACGGCCGCGAGCGCCGCCAACGCCGGCAGCCACTGGATCCACGCCGCCGGGTCGATCGTCCAGCGCGGGTAGATGAAGGCGAGCCCGGCCGGCCACACGAGCTTGCCGAGGTAGAACGCGAGCACCCGCCCGGCCAGGACGACCCGCCCGAGGGCGGAGAGCGACCACTCGGCCCCGCTCGCCCCGACCATCGCCCGTTCGAGCCAGGCGGTGTTGAGGGCGAGGGCGGCGCCGACGACGAAGAACGGCACCAGCGGCCGCGCGTCGGCCCAGCGCACCCTCCCCGTGCGCCACCAGGCGATGACGAGGAGCACCGCCGGGAGGACCGCGGCCGTCGTCTTGGCGAGCAGCGCCAGCGTGAAGAATGCGAGCGCCGCGCCGTACAGCGCCCGGGGCGTCCGGTACCACGGCCCGGGCGGCGCCGGCCGCCGGCCGCGCGGCCCGGCGCGGGCGTCGCGGGCACTGGCCGACGCGAGATAGGCGTGCGCGGCGAGCAGCGTGAGCAGGAGGGAGAGCGTGTTCTTGCGCTCCGTCACCCAGGCGACCGACTCGACGCCCACCGGGTGGAGCGCGAACAGCGCCGCGGCAAACCACCCGCCCGGGAGCCCGAGGCGCCGCAGCAGCCACCACAGCAGCAGCGCCGAGCCGGCGTGGAGGAGGACGTTGACGAGGTGGTAGCCGAACGGGTGCAGCGCCCACAGGCGCTTCTCGAGCCAGAACGAGGTGAACACCGCCGGGTAGTACTGCTCGTTGGCGCGCGGGTCGGTCCAGATCCGGCGCAGCCCGCCGGCCTCGTCGAGCGTCGCGTTGCGGGTCAGGTAGGTGTCGTCGTTCCAGACGAAACCGGCGCGCAGCGCCGGTAGGTAGGCGACGACCACCGCGCCGACCAGCGCGGCCGCGAGGACGAGCCCGGTGCGGTTACGCACCGGCGAACGATATCACCGCCCCCCGGCCGCGCCGCGCGCTACAATGCCTCCATGCCCGAGTTGCGCTGGAGTGAAGGCGACGTGCCGCGGCGGCTGCGTCTGGTGACCTCGCCCACCGGGATCGGACGGGCGTCCGACAACCAGCTGGTGCTCAAGGACTTCTCCGTTTCCCGCCACCACGCTCGCGTGGAGCAGCGCGGGGACACCTGGTGGGTCGTGGACCTCGGCTCGACGAACGGGGTCAAGATCAACGATCGCTACGCCACCGACGCGATGCTGACCGAGGGCGACCTCGTCCAGATCGGGAACTTCACCCTCTCGTTCCACCGCGGCGACTCATCGCCCGGCCTCGCGGTCAACTCCGCCACGTTCCTGCGCACCCTGGAGGAGTTCCGCGAGGACTTCCCTCTCGAGCCGGAGCCGTCGCGCAAGGGCGCCGGCGCGACGCCGCGCGAGCGCGTGCTCGAGGCGCTGGCGCAGGTCGCGCGCACGCTGCTCGAGGTCGAGGAGCTCGAGCCGGTGCTGGAGAAGGTGATGGAGGCCGTGTTCAACCAGCTCCCGGCGGAGCGCGCCTACATCCTGCTCTTCAACCCCGAGGGCCAGGCGGAGCTGCGCATCGCCCGCTCGCGCGGCGGCGCGCCGCTCGCGGACGCGCCGGTGTCGCAGACGATCCTCGACCTGGTGAGCCGGCAGAAGGTCGCGGTGCTCACCTCGGACGCGCAGGCCGACGAGCGCTTCGCGGCCGGGCTCTCCGTCCGGCTGCACCAGATCCGCTCCGCGATGTGCGCGCCGCTGTGGCACCGCGACGCGGTGATCGGCGTCCTGTTCGTGGACACGCCGCTCGCGACCGAGTGCTTCACCGCCGAGAACCTCGACCTGCTCACCGCCCTCGCCAACTACGCCGCCGTCGCGATCGACCGCGCCCGCCTCAACGACCACATCCGCGAGGCGCGCCGCGCACGGGAGCGCCTGGAGCGCTACCACTCCCCCGCCGTCGTCGAGGCGATCGTCGGCCGGCAGCGGCCCGGCAGCGAGGACGAGCGTCACGAGACGCGCGAGGTCTCGGTGCTGTTCGCCGACCTGGTGGGGTTCACCGCCCGCTGCGAGGGGATGGACCCGCCCGACGTCGCGCGCTTCCTCGGCGAGTTCTTCACCCTCGCATCCGACTCCGTGTTCGAGTTCGGCGGCACGCTCGACAAGTTCATCGGCGACGCCGCGATGGCGTTCTTCGGCGCGCCGCTCGAGCAGGCCGACCACGCCGAGCGCGCGGTGCTGGCGGCGATGGCGTTGCGCCGGCGCCTCAAGGTCTGGAACCGCGAGCGCGAGCTGGCCGGGCTTGACGTCGTCGAGGTGCGGATGGCGATCAACTCGGGCCTGGTGGTCGTCGGCGAGATCGGCTCCGCCACGCGCGTCGACTACACCGTGCTCGGCAACGCCGTCAACGTCGCGGCGCGGCTCGAGGAGATCGTGGCGCAGCCGGGCCAGATCGTGCTCGGCGGCGCGACACAGCGCTCGGTCGCGCACCTGTTCCCCACCGAGCACCTCGGCAACCTGCAGCTGCGCGGCCTGCACGGCAAGCTCCCGGTGTTCCGCCTGATGACCGAGGAGATCACCGGCGTGGGCGAATGACGCCGATCGCGTCGCTCGCGTTCGTCACCTCGAGCCCGCACAAGCACCGCGAGGCCGAGGCGATCCTCGGCGTGCGGCTCGAGCGGGTCGCGCTCGACCTCGAGGAGGTGCAGGGCCTCGACGTCGTCGAGGTGGCGCGCTCGAAGGCGCGCGCCGCCTTCGCCGCGCTCGAGCGTCCTGTGCTCGTCGAGGACACCGCGCTCGAACTGGCGGCGCTCGGCGGCTTCCCCGGCCCGCTGATCCGCTGGCTGCTCGAGGCCGCGGGCCCGGCGGCGATCCCCCGCATGCTCGACGGCTTCGCCGAGCGCGGCGCGACGGCGCGTTGCGCGGCGGTGGCCTGGGACGGCGCCCGCGAGCGGCTCGGGGTCGGCGAGGTCGGCGGCGCGATCGCGGCGCGGCCCGCCGGCGAGAGCGGCTTCGGCTGGGACGTCGTGTTCGTCCCGTCGTGGGGCGGCGGTCGCACCTACGCCGAGATGCCCCCGGAGGAGAAGAACGCGCGCTCCCACCGCGCCCTGGCGCTCGCCGCACTGCGCCGCGAACTCGACCGCTGAACCCGCGGCGGGCGAGTGCCTCGTGTCAGAGCGTTACGCCCCGCGCCGGGAGCGCGAGGCCCTCGTCCAGGCGGGCGGCGTCCTCGAGCAGGAGCGGCCACAGTCGTTCCGCCGCGACGGCGAGCGCCTCCGGTTCACCGTCGTTGCGCACGAGGTAGTCGGCGAGCGCCGCGCGCTCGGCCTCGGAGGCCTGCGCCGCGGCGATCCGGCGCGCTCTCGCCTCGTTCCAGCCGCGCGCCACGGCGCGCGCCACCCGCACCGCCTCGGGGGCCGTGACGACGACGAGGCGGTCGTAGTCGCGAAACGAGCCGGTCTCGACGAGCAGCGCGGCCTCGACGAGCGCCACGGCCGGCGGCGGGTCGGCGGCGGCCGCGGCCGCCAGCCACGCCGCGATGCGCGAGCGCACGAGCGGGTGCACGGCCGCCTCCAGGCGCTCCCGCGCCGCCCCGTCGGCGAGCACCTCGGCGGCGAGGGCGTCGCGGTCGACGCCGCCGTCGGGCGCGACGGCGGCGCCGAACAGGCGGGAAACGGCGGCAACCGCGGCGCCGCCCGGCCGGTACAGCTCGCCGACGATCGCGTCCGCGTCGCACGCCGCGGCCCCGAGGCGCACCAGGTGGGCGGCCAGCGTGCTCTTGCCGCTCGCCACCCCGCCGGTGAGCCCGACCCGGAGCATCCTAGAGGCCCCGGCGGCGGCGCGCCGCGGTCACCGTGTTTTGCAGCAGGCCGGCGATCGTGAGCGGGCCGACGCCGCCCGGCACCGGCGTGATCGCCCCCGCAACCCGGGCCACCGCGTTGAAATCCACGTCGCCGACCAGGGTGTAGCCGCGCTTCGCGAGGCCAGCGGCACGCTCGGTGTCGCCGGGGTAGAGGCGGGCGACCAGCGCCGCGTCCTCGACGCGGTTGACGCCGACGTCGACCACCACCGCGCCCGGCTTGACGAACGCCGCCGTCACCAGCGCCGCCCGGCCGGCCGCCGCCACCAGCACGTCGGCCTCGCGGCACACCGCGGGCAGGTCGGCGGTGCGGGTGTGACACACGGTGACCGTGGCGTGGCGCGCCAGCAGCAGCGCCGCCATCGGTTTGCCGACGATCTCCGAGCGCCCGAGCACGACGGCGCGCGCGCCGGTCAGGGCCACGCCGGCGCGGTCGAGCAGCTCGAGGATCCCGGCCGGCGTGCACGGCACGAACGCCGGGCGGCCCTGGTGGAGTAGGCCGACGTTGGTGGGGTGGAAGCCGTCGACGTCCTTGGCCGGGTCGATCAGGTCGAGGAACGCGCGGCCGTCGAGCGGCTTGGGCAACGGCATCTGGAGCAGGATGCCGTCGACGTCGGGGTCGGCGTTGAGGCGCGCGATCAGGCTCGCCAGCTCCGCCGCGCCCGCGCCGGCGGCGAGGTTGTGCGTGCCGGACCGGATCCCGACCTGAGCGCACGCCTTCCCCTTGGCGCCGACGTACACCCGCGAGGCGGGGTCGTCGCCGACCAGGATCACCTCGAGGCGCGGGCTGACGCCGCGGCCGGCGAGCTCCCGCACCTCGCCCGCGACGCGCTCGCGGATCGCGGCGGCCACCGCCGCGCCGTCCAGGATCGTGGCGCTCATGCTCCCTCCCAACGTCCCAC
>JAKAFI010000358.1 GCA_021818005.1 Acidobacteriota bacterium
CGACCGGGATCGGGAACCCCGGCGTCGCCAGCGCCGCCGCCGCGAACGCGACGGCCGGCAGCGCCACGTCGCCGCTCTGTTTGGTCGAGACGAGCCGGCGGAGGACCCCGTCGTGATCGAGTTCGAACATCCCGTGCGCCAGCGCTCCCGCGCCGGCCAGCGGCGGCGGCGGGGCGAGCCAGCGCGCGCCGCCGGTGTCGAGCGTCGCGACCAGCACCGAGGGGACGGAGCGCAGCGCCGCGGCCAGGTCGTCATCGCCGGGCCGGGGTTCGAGGAGGAGGACATCGAGCACGACGGCGCGAGCGCCGGCGGCGCGCGCCGCGCGCACGAGATCGGCGAGCCGCGACCGCGGCCACGGCCACGACCCCTCGGCCGCGAGCGAGGGGTCGTCGACGACAACGGCGGCGACCAGCGCCGGCGCGCGCCGCGGCAGCGTGCGCACCATCGCGTCGCGCAGCGGCAGCTCGACGCCCCGGAGACCCCCGGTCGCCGCCGTCACGGCGACGGCGAGTCCGGCCGCGACGGCCGCGCCGATCCAACCGCCCTTGTGTCCACGTGCCATCGTCTCAGTGTAGTGGCTCGTCCCAGGATTGTGCATGGAGCGCGCACCGAATCCGTGCCCTTGACACGGCCGTGACGGAGTCCTATATCTTGAGGCAAGGCAAACAGGCTATTGGTCTGGGGTTCGGAGCTGCGGGGGCGCAGTGTCCGGAGGGGTCGTCACTCCCCACCCAGTGGTCGGCCGTTTCCGAGCGCCGCGCGGCGGCGGGAGGCGGCCAGGAGAGAGGAGGGACGTGAGCCGAGGTCGCTCCCATCCGCACCCCGCGCACCGAGGGGATCGCCTCTCGATCTGATCCCCGACGCCGTCGCGGGAACCACGCGACACGCACCGGAGGCGTTGAGTCGGGACCTCAACCTGGTCGCCTCGGTCCCGGCGAGCCAACGGCGAAACCGGCCGGCGCGCTGCCCAGCGCAGTCGGCTTTTCGTGTCTCGAGAGGAGGTGAAGGAGCCTACGACGCCCGTCGTGAGCCGATCGGTTTCAGCAGTCCGTCAGGGGTCACCGTGATGCAGCGACGTTAAACGCCCGAGGCCCAGCCCGCCGGTGCGGCTTCTCGGCCACGGGAAGAAAGGGAAGGGAGAAGACGATGTCACAGCGAACCAGCTACGCGTTCATCCGCTACGGCCTCCTCGTCGTCCTGGGGGCCGCGGCCCTGATCATCTGTGTCCCGGCGGAGGCCGGGTACGGTCCTGGCGGCGGCGGGGGTGGCGGCGGCGAGGTCGAGACCACGGGCAACAACCTGTCCTACCCGGTCGTGCTGGTCGGCGGCGCGACGCTGTCGTTGCGCGAACCTCCCACCGGGTTCGACTACAGCCTCTTGGGGACCTACTGGTACGGGTGGATCGACGGGACCACGCTCGAGCAACTCGCTTGCGACCCCTTAACTAGCGGGTGCCCACCGCCAGGCGTCGAGCTCTCGCGCATCTACCTTCAGAAGGACCCGTTGAGCGTCTGGCAGGCGGCGCACATGGATTCGGCCGCGCCGGTCACGGCCGCCTACCTCGACTGGAGCGACAACCTCGAGTCCACCGTCTGGAGCTCTTCCTCGGTGGTCCGAGTCGAGACGGTGCCGTTCGCGGTCGCGACGGGGGCGCTGGGGTTCCAGATGTGGTGGGCCAGCGGCAAGGGCGTCGACGAGGTGTGGGGCGCGCGCGCCCCGGACGCCGATCCGGCGGTGCCGTACTCCTACCCGTTCTCGCCGAACTACGCCACGGTCTACTCGACCAACGCGTGGCTGACGCTGCAGAAGCTCGAGGCCGGCGGAGGCAGCCAGTCGGCGCCGCCGGACACCAGTGGGTACGTCTGGAACCCGGCGGCCCACAAGTGGGACAACGTGGCCGGGCAGACGACCCGCGTCGAGCCGTACACCGCCGAGATCAACGTCAGCGGCAAGGCGATCTACGGCTTCAACTGGAACGTCAAGCGCCAGGTCATGACGACGGGCGAGACGAAGGACGGCTGGTGGCGGCTGACGTTCTCGACGAGCGCCAACACGATCGTCTTCGACGGGAACACGGTGGATACGCCTCCCGACACACTCCCTCTCGCCGAGTACATGTTCAGGCCCCAATTCGACTACACGAACAACTTGACGTACATCGACATCTTCCTCAAGGCCGCCAAGGGTGGCGGCAGCAGCAGGCGCTGAGAACCAGCCCGGTAGGCGAACGTCCGCCCGGCCCCGGAAGCTCGGGGCCGGGCGCGTCTCATCTTGGCCGCCGCGGACCGGTCGGGGGTGGAGAACTGGATGTCGCTGGGACCGAAGAGAGCTGTGGTCGGCGGCCTCCGCGAGACGGGCATCTCCGACGTACCGCGCGTCCGCCTGCGAGTCGCCGATGCGCACCGCCGGCGACGGCACGACGCGATCAGAAGAAGAAGAGCTCCCGCTTGACCTCGCGGGGCCGAACCCCGAGCGCGTCGCGGAGCGCCGCCAGGACGGCCATCTGCATCGGGCTCGGACTGCACAGGTAATAGGTCGCCGGCGAGCGCGCGACGTGCTTGGCCAGGACCTCGGCGCCAACCCTCCCGCGCTCGTAGACGACCGCCTCGCCGCTCTCGGGCAGGGCCCCCGCTCCTGGCTGAGGACGTGGACGACCTTGAGAAAAGGAGGCCGGGCCAACGCGCGGAGCTCGTCCTCGGCGATGATGTCGGCGTGGGTCTTGTTGGCCCAGATGAGGGTGAAACCGGCGTCGGGCGCACTCCGGGCCGCATGGCGCAGGAAGCTCAAGAATGGGGTGACGCCCACCCCGCCGGCGATCATGACGATGCGTTTCTCGCGCTCGAAATCCGGGCAGAAGGCGCCGAACGGCCCCTCGCACAGGAACGGCGTGCCGGGGGGCAGCGCGCGGACGCCCGCGGAAAAGGCGCCGACGGCCTTGATCGTGAAGCGAAGGAGCTTCGCCGCCGGCTCGCACGAGATCGTGAAAGGATGCGGCTCGCTCCAGCCGCGGCCGCTCCGCGCGCGGATGA
>JAKAFI010000054.1 GCA_021818005.1 Acidobacteriota bacterium
GGGCGCGCTACGCCAGCCGGCACGTGCCGGGCGACAGCATCCTGACGATCGAGATCGCCGGGCCGATCCCCGAGGTCTCCTCGGGCTCGCCGTTCGGCGAGCTGTTCGGCGACCGCACGCTCTCCCGCCGCGACCTGCGCGACGCGCTGGTGCAGGCGGCCTCCGACCCGCGCATCCGCGCGGTGCGCCTCAAGGTGCAGGAGTTCAGCGCCGGGTTCGCCACGATCGAAGAGCTGCGCACGCTGCTCGAGAACGTGAACAACGCCGGCAAGGCGACGTCGGCGTACCTCGAGACCGCCGGCGAGTTCGGCCCCGGCAACGCGCAGTATTTCCTCGCCACCGGGTGCCGGCGGATCGTGCTCGGCCCGCTGGGCGACGTCAACCTGATCGGCCTCGCGGCGCGCGCGCCGTTCATCCGCGGCACCCTCGACAAGCTCGGGATCGTTCCCGAGTTTCCCGGCATCGGCGCCTACAAGGACGCCCGGTTCTTTTACACCGACAAGGACTTCACGCCCGAGTCGCGGGAGATGACGACGTGGCTGCTCGACTCGCTCTCGAGCCAGATGGCGGCGGGGATCGCCGCCGGGCGGCGGCTCACCACGCCGCAGGTCACGGCGTTGCTGCAGCGCGGGCCGTTCCTCGGCCCGGACGCGCTCAAGGAGAAGCTGGTGGACGAGATCGCCGACTGGGAGACGTTCGTCCATCAGAGCTCGACCGTCGACGGCCGCAAGCTCGAGGAGCTGCCGGTCAGGCGCTACCTCAAGGCCGACCGCCCGAACACGAGCGGCGCCCCGATCGCGGTGGTCGTGGCGAACGGCGAGATCCTGCGCGGCGCCAGCGGCTACTCGCCGATGCCGGTCTTCGGCGGCGACGTCATGGGCTCCGACACGATCGCGCGCGCCTGGCGGCAGGTGCGCGAGTCGGGCGCGAAGGCGGTCGTGTTCCGCGTCAACTCGCCGGGCGGCAGCGCGGTGGCGTCGGAGATCATCCGCGCCGAGATGGCCAGGACCGCGGCCAAGATCCCGGTCGTCGTCTCGATGGGCGACGTGGCGGGCTCGGGCGGCTACTGGATCACCTGCGGCGCCTCCAGGGTCGTCGCCGATCCGGGCTCGATCACGGCTTCGATCGGCGTGTTCGCCGGCCACCTCGACATGACAAAGTTCTGGGACGACAAGCTCGGCGTGACGTGGGGGCGCATCGACACGACGCCGAACGACAGCCTGTACAGCACCGTGGACGCGTGGACGCCGGCGCAGCGCCAGGTCGTGCAGGCGTTTCTCGACCGTATCTACGACGAGTTCCTGGCGCGAGTCTCGGCCTCGCGCAAGATGACGCGCGATCAGGTGGACGCGGTCGGTCGCGGCCGCGTCTTCACCGGCGAGCAGGCGAAGGCCAAGGGCCTCGTGGACGAGCTCGGCACGTTCGACGACGCGCTCGCCCTTGCCAAGCAGCTCGCCGGCCTGAAGCCGGACGCCGCGGTCGAGCTGACCTACTACCCGCGGACGCAACCGCTGTGGCAGCGGATCATGGAGCAGGACGCCGCGGCGCGGCTGGAGGCGATGGCGAAAGAGGCGATCGCCGGGCGGGTGGTGCAGCCCGGTCCGGTCTGGCTCCCCCCGCTCAGGATCCAGTAGCTCGAGAGACCGGGCTCCGAGCACCGGGCACCGTAACGACCGTGGGCCGTCGATCGTGGGTCGTGGATCGTGAAGATGGACCGGTGGCGGCCGGTGCGGGAAATGCCGTCCGGCGGCGAGACGTTCTCAGCCGCGAGGACGGCGGCCCACCGCCGAATCGCACATGTTCCCAGCGTTGCTGCTGATCGCCGCGGCCCGGACCCAGGGGGCATCCCGGCTCCCGCCGGGGACGCCGATCGTGAAGATCACCGTGGTCAGGGAGGACGTCTTCGACACCTCAAACCCCGAGACGTCGGCGTGGCCGTACCGCTGGGCGGACCATCTACACGTGACGACGCGGGAGCGGTATATCCGCTCGCTGCTCCTGTTCAAGGTCGGGGACCCTCTCGACCCGGCGATCCTGGACGAGAGCGCCCGGCTGCTGCGCAGCACCGGGTTCCTGAGCCCGGTGACGATCACGGCGCGGCCGGCGCCGGGCGGCGCCGAGGTCGTGGTGCGGACGCACGACGAGTGGACCACGCTCGCGGGCGTGTCGTTCGGGCTCGCCGGGAACCGCAAGCACTTCGGCGCGAGCCTCGCCGAGGAGGACCTTTTGGGCTGGGGGAAGCAGCTCTCGTTCGAGTTCGACTCCGACCCGGTGCGGCGAACGACGACGTTCGAGTACTCGGACAACCTGTTCCTCGGTTCGCGCTGGCAGCTCGCGCTGCAGCACAAGAGCGCGTCCGACGGCAACGGCAACGCGTTCTCGCTCGCCTACCCGTTCTACGCGCTGGCGACGCCGCGCGCCGGCGGCGGTAGCTGGCAGTCGCTCACCCAGACCGAGTACCTGTACTCGGACAACGAGAAGGCGGTCTCGGGGACGGCCAGGACGCGCTCGTTCTCGATCTGGGGCGGCCTCCGGCTCCCCGGTGGCGGCGCGGTCACCAACCGGTTGACGTTTGGGGTGTTCGAGGACCAGGCGGCGTTCTCCGGCTGGACGCGCGCCGACGGCCGCCCGTACCCGACGCCGGCGGGCCGCGACCTGCGCGGCCCGCAGGTCGGGTGGGACCACGAGGTGGACCGCTGGAAGGTGGTCCGCGGCTTCCGTGCCTGGGAGCGCCAGGAGGACGTGCCGCTCGGCCCCAACTGGAACGTGACCGCCGGGGTCTCCTCGAAGGCGTTCGGGGCCGATCGCTCGGCGGTCACCTTCAACGGGACGCTGAACCTCGGCGCCCTCGCCGGCCGCCAGTACTCCTGGCTGAACCTCGGGGAGTCGGGCCGGCTCGAAGGTGGGATCGCGGCGAACACCGTCAACCACCTCGACTTCGGCACGGCGCGCACAGGCCCAGTGGGGTGGCGGGGGCGGGTCGCGCTCGATCTCGGCCGCCACCTCGATGGCGACCGCCAGCTCACGCTCGGCGCCGATACCGGGCTGCGCGGCTGGAACCCGGACACCTTCGACGGCACCTCGCGGGCGGTGGCGAACCTGGAGTGGCGGCATGTCCTCACCGGCGAGGTCCTCCACCTCGGGATCATCGGCGGGGTCGTGTTCGCCGACGCGGGGAAGACGTGGGCGCCGCGGGTCGGCCCTTCGACCGAGGGGGTGCGCAAGGACGCCGGCGTCGGCCTTCTCATCGAATCGACGCGCGCCGCGGCGGTCAGCGTGATCCGGATCGAGGCCGCGTTCCCCGACCGCGGGAACGGCCCGGTGTTCGTGATCTCGAGCGTCTCGCTGTTCTGAGGCGGGAAGAAGGAAGAGGGAAAAGGGAAGACAGAGGCAACGAAGACGTTCTGACTTCGCCGAGCCCCGAGCCCCGAGCCCCGAGCCCCGAGCCCCGAGCCCCGAGCCCCGGGCTCAGCCGCGGCGTAGGGTGATCAGGTCGACCTCGGGGGGGACGCCGAAGCGCAGCGGGATCGCGCCGACGCCGACTCCACGGGAGACGTAGAGCAGCTGCTCGCCGCGCCGGTACGACCCGGCGACGTACGGCGTGGACAGGCGGGCGAGGTTGATCCCGCTGGTGGGGAACGCGATCTGGCCCCCGTGCGTGTGACCGGCGAGCGTGAGATCGGCGCCGGCGGCGCGGGCCGCGCGCCAGCCGCCCGGTTGGTGGCAGAGGACGAGACGGAACACGTCGCCGCCCTTCTCGATGATCGAGAAGTCCGGACCCCACCCCGGGATCGCGTCGAGGTCGTCGACGCCGGCGAGCACGATGCGGGCGCCGCGCCTCTCGATCGTGGCGGTCTGGTTGACCAGCGGCGTGATCCCGACCGCCTCCATCGCGGCCACGGCGAGGCGCGGCCCGGCGAAGTGGTCGTGGTTGCCGAGGATCCCGAACGCGCCGAGCGGGGCGTCGATGCCGGCGAAGCCCTGCACGAACAGGTCGGCGTCGACCTGGCGGCGATCGAGTTGGTCGCCGGTGAACACGACGAGGTCCGCCCCGAGGCCCTCGACCATCGAACGCACCCGCGCGAGGCGCTCCGGCGGCATGAACGTGCCGGCGTGCACGTCGGAAACCTGGGCGATGCGGAAGCCGTTGAACGCCTTCGGGAGCCGCGGATGGGTCAGGGTCACGCGCCGCACCATCGGCAGTTCCGTCGCCTCGACCCACCCCGAGCGCGCGAACAGGCCTCCGCCCACGAACGCCATCGCGCCCTTCTTCAACATGCTCCGCCGGGTCAGGTAGGTGACGGTCTTCATCGCTGCGCCAAAGGCGCCGGGTCCGGAGTATACACCCCCCGCGTCCCACGGCCCTCCACAGGAGTAAACACGCACGGTTTGCTACACTTCCGCCATGGTTGCGAAGGATCGCGGGGAGTGGAGTTCGGCGCCGACGCTGGTTCCGCGGGACCCCGGCACGGCGGCGGCGCGCGTGCACGTCTCCGAAGCCGGCCTGCGCCTGGGGCGCGACACGGCCTGCGACGTCGTCATCCCCGAGCCCACCGTCTCGCGGCGACACGCGGGTCTGCGTTGGGATGGGCGCGAGCTGGTGATCGAGGATCTCGGGTCCTCGGGCGGCACGTTTGTCAACGACGTCGCGGTGCGGCACGCCGTGGTCCACCCGGGCGACGTGGTGCGGCTGGGCCCCCGGGTCGAGTTCCTGGCGCAGGCGGAGGAGGCCACGAGCGCCCTCAGGATCTCCTCCGGCCCGAGCGAAGGGAGCGAGGGCGGCGTCCACCAGCTGCAGACGCTGCTCGAGGTGGCGCGCGCCCTCAACGCGGCGACGGTGCTCAGCGACGTGGTGGAGCTCGTGCTGCAGTCGGCGGTGAAGATGCTGCGGGCGGACCGGGGCTGCGTCATCCTCTTCGAGGGCGGGGAGAGGCGCACAGTCGCCTGCCACCCGCACGGGTCGTCGGAGACCTCGTGGGCGGCGCACAGCTCGCTGTTCGAGCGGGCGCTCGCCGAGCGCCGGGCGGTCCACGCCGGCGTGGAGCGGTCGCCGTCGACCTCGATGGTCGCCCACGGGGCGGCGCTCGCCGTCGCGGCGCCGCTCCTGGTGGCCCGGCGCCCCCTCGGGCCGCCGCAGGCCGCCTCGTTCGTGGCCAACGTCGAGGTCATCGGCGGCATCCTGATCGCCCGCGCACGGGCCGGCGAGCGGTTCGGGACGGACGACCTCGCCGTTCTCGAGTCGCTGGCCGCGGACGCCGCGGCTGCGATCGACGGCGCCCGGCTGTACCGGGAGGCCCGCGAGAAGGCCAAGTTCGATCACGAGATGGCGATCGCGCGTACGATCCAGGCGGCGCTCCTCCGGCCGCCGCAACAGGTGCCGTTCGCCGACGTGTTCGCGTTCTCGCAGCCGGCGCGCAGCGTCGGCGGCGACCTCTATCAGGCGGCGGCGCGCACGGACGGGACGCTCGGGCTGGCGCTCGGCGACGTCTCCGGCAAGGGCGTCTCGGCGGCGCTGATCATGGCGATGGTGCAGGGCCTGCTCGGGCTTCTCAACGAGCTCGGGCAGCCGCTCGCGTCGGTGCTGCCCGCGCTCAACCGCAGCCTGCTCGAGCACAACCCCGGCAACCGGTTCCTGACACTGGGCGCGGGCGTGCTCGCGGCCGACGGCGCGATCGAGCTCGCCAACGCCGGGCACTGTCCCCTCGCCGTGCTGCGCGGAGACGGCACGGTCGAACTGCTGGGACCCCGCGGACCGATCCTCGGCTTGCTCCCGGCCGCGGCGTGGGGCACCGAGACGGTGCGGCTCGCCCCGGGTGAGTCGGTCGTGTTCTACAGCGACGGGGTGTCCGAGTCGTTCTCCCCGACCGACGAGGAGTTCGGCGTCGAAGGGGTGCGCCGGGCGCTCGGCGACCTCGCCGGCGCCCGCGCCGAGCAGATGGCCCAGCGACTGCTCGATGCCGCGGCCGCCTTCCGCGCCGGTCGCGAGCCCGAGGATGACGTCACTGTCCTGGTGGTCCGCTACACCGGTCCCGCCGAGGCGGCCGCCGCGGGGGATGCGGGCGGCTGACGAGGAAGGAAGAGGGAAGACCGAAGAGGGGAGAGGGAAGACGATGCTCCCTTTCCCTTCTCCCTTCCTCCGGACCCTCGACTCTCCCGCTCGGTACCCGCCGCGGTCGTCGGGAACCCGGGAGGTAGAATCGATCTGCCGCGCGACCGCGCGGCGGGGGGGGCTCCATGAAGCGTCTCGCAGCCGTGATGATCGTTCTCGGGTTGGTGGCCGCAAGGGGCGTCATCGCCGTGCCTGCGCCGGCGGCGACCGGTCCGTACGACCCGACGTTGAACGGGTGGAAGCAGCTGGAGGCCGCCGGCGCGACGGCGGCCGCGCAGGGGAAGCGTGTCCTGGTGGTGGTGGGCGGCAACTGGTGCCCGTGGTGCCGGGCGCTCGACCGCGAGATGACCGGCGACGCGGCGCTGCGCCACGAGGTCGCGGCGCACTTCGTGCTCGTGCACCTGAACTACTCGAAGGAGAACAAGAACCTCGAGGCGATGGTGCGCCTCGGCCACCCGAACACGCTCGGGTTCCCATCGTTCGTCGTGCTCTCGCCGAAGCTCAAGGTGCTGCGACTGCAGGAGAGCGGCGTGTTCGAGACCGGCGACAAGCACAAGCCGGGCCACGACCCTGCGAAGCTGCTCGCCTTCTTCAAGCAGTGGGAGAAGTGAGACGGAAGAGGGAAGACGGAAGACGAAAGACGGAAGAGGGCGGCCGACCCCGCCTTTCTTCTACCTTCTACCTTCTACCTTCTACCTTCTTCCCGCTACCTTCTCCCCAGCTCTGAGCGTGACGCGCACGATCTCGGAGGGGCGCCAGAGGCGCATGCGCGGGCCCCAGGTGCCGGTGCCGCGGCAGACGATCACGGGCATGCCGTCCACCATGTAGCGGCCGCCGAGCAGCGGGTAGGTCAGGCGGACGAGGGTGCCGAACGGCCAGATCTGGCCGTCGTGCGTGTGGCCGCACAGCATCAGGCCGGCGCCGAGCGCCGCGGCCCGCCCGGCCTCCCATGGGGTGTGCGAGAGGAAGATCGTCGCCCCGGGCGGGCGCCCGACGAGGGCGCGTTCGACCGGCGCGCCGTCGAGACCGAGCTGGCGCCGGGCCGTGAGGTCGTCCACGCCGGCGAGCACGAGGCCCGGGGCGGCTTCGCCGGAGCGGTCTTCGAGGACGTGGAACCCCGCGTCCTCGAACAGCTTCACGCTGCGCTTCAGGCCGGCGTAGAACTCGTGGTTGCCGGTCACGGCCCAGACGCCGAGCGGGGCGCGCAGGCGCCGGAGCGTCGGCACCATCGGCTCGACGCGGGGGACGTCGCCGTCGATGAGGTCGCCGTCCACCACGATCAGGTCGGGCTTCATCGCGTCGACACGGGCGACGACGCGGGTGAGCCAGCGCTCGCCGATCAGCGTCCCGAGGTGCATGTCGGAAAGCTCGACGAGCACGGTGCCGTCGCGCCCGGACGGGAGGTTCGGCAGGGCGACCTCGTAGTCCACCACGACCGGTGCGCGCAGCCCTTGCACGAGCCCGACCACGGCGAGCCCGCCGGCCGCCACCAGCGCCCACCCGCGCAGCGCCGGCGCCAGGCGCGGGAGGAGGACGCCGCCCAGGGTGACGAGGTCGAGCGCGAGCAGCGTGAAGAACGCCAGGACGAGCACGCCCATCCACGTCGCGCCGAGGAACTCGAGCGGGCGGCCGAGCGCGTCGAGGCGGCGGTGCTCGAGCACCCGGGCGAGCGGGTAGCAGAGCCAGAGGAACGCAGCGACCGCGGCCAACGCGCCGCGCGAGACGTGGCTCGAGATGACGGGCACCGACGCCGCCCGCCAGAAGACGTACGCGTGCATCGCGGTCCAGACGCCCAGCACGATCGTGAAGAACACGGTGACCCTCCCCGCGCCGCTCATCGCTCCATCGTACGTGATCGGGGCCCGTCCCGGCAGCCGGCGATTGCGTGTACGATACGGCACGGCCCGCGCCCGCGGGCGGGAGGACGTCATGCTGCGGCTGCTATCCCTCACCGTGCTGTTCGGCGTGCTGGCCGGCGTGGCCGCCGCCGAGACCCATCCGTTCTCGGTGCACGACATGCTCGCGATGGATCGGGTCGCCGAGCCGCGGGTCTCCCCCGACGGACGGCTCGTGGTGTTCTCGGTCAGCGCGACCGACCTGGCGAAGAACCGGCGCCACTCCAGCCTCTACCTCGCCGCGACCGACGGCTCGTTCGTGCGCCGGTTGACCTCCGCCGAGGCCAGCGACTCGCAGCCGCGCTGGAGCCCGGACGGCAAGGCGATCTACTTCGTCTCATCGCGGTCGGGCTCGTCGCAGGTGTGGCGGATCGCGCTCGACGGCGGCGAGGCCGAGCAGGTGACCCGGATGCCGCTCGACGTGGACGCGCTCGACGTCGGCCCCGGGGCGAAGTTCCTCGTCTTCGGCATGGCCGTGTTCCCCGGCAAGACCCCGGAGGAGACGAAGCAGGCGCTCGACGTGAAGGCGCAGGACAAGGCGAGCGGCATGCTCTTCGACCACCTCTTCATCCGCCACTGGGACACGTGGGAGAACGGCACCCGCAACCACCTGTTCGCCTACGACGTCGCGGGCGGCAAGGCGACCGACCTGATGGCCGGCATGAGCGCCGATTGCCCGACGAAGCCGTTCGGGGACGCCGGCGACTACGCGATCGCGCCCGACGGCAAGACCGTCGTGTTCTCCGCCAAGGACATGGGAAACAACCCCTCCGAGGAGGCGTGGTCCACCAACTTCGACCTCTTCCGCGTCCCGACCGACGGCTCGGCGGCGCCGGTGCGGATCACGACGAACCCGGCGTGGGACGGTTCGCCGCGCTTCGCGCCCGATGGCCGCACGCTGGCGTACCTGGCGATGAGCCGCCCGGGCTACGAGTCGGACAGGTTCGACATCGTGCTGCGCGACCTCGCGACCGGCAAGGAGCGGAAGATCACGCTGCGCGCCGACGCCACGCCGCGCGGCGACCGCTCACCCTCGGAGCTGGTGTGGTCGGGCGACGGGCGCGAGCTGTACTGCACGGCCGACAGCTACGGCCAGCACGCCCTGTTCGCGGTGGACCCGACGACCGGCGCGAGCCGGACCGTGGTCGGCGAGGGCACGATCGACGGTCCGCAGAGCGTGGGCGGTGACCGCATCCTTTACGGCATGAACTCGCTCCTCGGCCCCGAGGAGCTGTACACGGTGGGCCGCGACGGCAAGGGGGTCGCCCGCGTCACGCACCTCGACGACGCCAAGGTCGCGGCGGCGCGCTTCGGGCGGTCGGAGCGGTTCGCGTTCACCGGCGCGCACGGCGATCGCGTCGAGGGCTACGTCGTCTACCCGGTGGACTTCGACCCGGCGAAGAAGTACCCGGTCGCGTTCCTCATCCACGGCGGCCCGCAGGGATCGTGGACCAACGACTTCCACTACCGCTGGAACCCGCAGGCGTACGCGGGCGCCGGCTACGCCGTGGTGACGGTGGACTTCCACGGTTCGACCGGTTACGGCCAGGCGTTCCTCGACGCGATCAACGACGACTGGGGCGGCGCGCCGTACGAGGACCTGATGAAGGGGCTCGACTACGCCCTCGCGCACTACCCGTTCCTCGACAAGGACCGGGTCGGGGCGCTCGGCGCCTCGTTCGGCGGTTACATGATCAACTGGATCGAGGGCCACACCGACCGCTTCAAGTGCCTGGTGTGCCACGACGGCAACCTCGACGAGCGGATGGCCTACTACGACACCGAGGAGCTGTGGTTCCCCGAGTGGGAGCACCGCGGGACGCCGTGGGACAACCCCCAGGGCTACGCCAAGGTCAACCCGATCGATTTCGTGAAGAACTGGAAGACGCCGATGCTGGTCGTGCACGGGATGAAGGACTTCCGCATCCCGTACTCGCAGGGGATCGGGTCGTTCACCGCGCTGCAGCGCAAGGGGATCCCGTCCGAGCTGCTGATCTTCCCCGACGAGAACCACTTCGTGCTCAAGCCGGCGAACTCGATCCTGTGGCACGACACCGTGCTGGCCTGGCTCGACCGCTGGCTCAAGAGCTAGAGCGCGCCTGGAGGCGGTGGGTCGGAGCGAACGTCTAGAGGCACTATAGGGAAGAGGGAAAAGGTCAAAGGGCAGACGGCGAGCCGGGGAGCAGGGACGCTGAGGGGCGGACGGTCCGTCGATGTCCTCGCCCCTCAGCCCCTCGGCTCCTCTGCGTTCACGTCCGTGCCCCCCACGATCCACGAACCACGACCCACGCCCTGTCCAGCCCCCGGAGCCCGGCGCCCGGAGCCCGCTCTCGACTCTCAACTCCTGGCGGCCGCGCGGCCGTGGATGCGCTTGACAGGTCGCGCGCCCGCGGGGTACGATCACCGTCCCTTGCGAGCCGGGGTATGCCTCGCCGGGGTTTCGTGCGGGCGAGTGGAGAGCGATGATGAAGACGTTCGTGCCAAAAATGGGTGAGATCGGCCACGACTGGTACGTGATCGACGCCGCCGACGTCGTGCTCGGGCGGCTGTCCACGAAGGTGGCGACGTTGCTGCGGGGCAAGCACAAGGCGAGCTTCACGCCCGGCCTCGACACCGGCGATTTCGTGATCGTGGTCAACGCGGACAAGGTCAAGCTGACCGGCAACAAGTGGGACGACAAGCGCTACTACCGCCACTCCGGCGACCCGGGGCACCTCCACCAGGAGACGGCCCGGGAGCTGCGCGACAAGTCGCCCGAGCGGCTGGTCCGCTTCGCGGTGTGGGGGATGTTGCCCAAGAACCGCATCGGGCGGTCGCTCCTGCGCAAGCTGAAGATATACGCGGGGGCCGAGCACCCGCACCAGGCGCAGCAGCCGCAGGCGATCAAGGTCGAAGGGTAAGGAGAGCACCGTGGCGAGCATCCAGTACTACGGGACGGGCCGGCGCAAGACCGCCGTGGCCCGCGTCTATCTGCGTCCGGGCACCGGAGTGATCAAGGTCAACAAGCGCGACTTCGAGACCTACTTCCCCAACCGCGTGCTCAAGATGGTCATCCGCCAGCCGCTGGCGATCACCGAGACCAACGAGAAGTTCGACATCACCATCAACGTGGCGGGCGGCGGCATGGCCGGCCAGGCGGGCGCGATCCGCCACGGCCTCTCCCGCGCGCTGCTCGAGTTCAACCCCGAGCTGCGGCCGAAGCTGAAGAGCGCCGGGTTCCTGACCCGCGACGCCCGCGAGGTCGAGCGCAAGAAGTACGGCCAGCCCAAGGCGCGACGGCGGTTCCAGTTCTCGAAGCGCTAGGCGCTTGAAAGGAGAAACGTCTTGGCTTCCATCTCAATGAAAGAGCTGCTCGAGGCTGGCGTCCACTTCGGTCACCAGACCCGGCGCTGGAACCCGAAGATGCGTCCGTACATCTTCGGCAAGCGCAACGGGATCTACATCGTTGACCTCCAGAGGACGCTGCAGCTCTTCGAAGAAGCCTCCAACTTCGTGCGCGACCTGGTGCTCTCCGGCGGCACGGTGCTGTTCGTCGGCACCAAGCGCCAGGCGCAGGACGTAGTCAAGGAAGAGGCCGGCCGGTCGGGGATGTTCTACGTCGCCAACCGCTGGCTCGGCGGGACGCTGACCAACTTCGTGACGCTGCGCCGCTCGGTCGAGCGTTTCAAGGAGATCGAGCGCCAGCTCGCCGCCACCGAGTCGCCGATCACCAAGAAGGAGCGGGTCCGGCTCGAGCGCGAGCGCGCCAAGATGGAGAAGAACCTCGGCGGCATCCGCGACATGGAGTCGCTGCCCGACGCGATCTTCGTCATCGACACCAACCACGAGCACAACGCGGTGCACGAGGCGAACCGCCTCGGCATCCCGGTCGTCGCGGTGGTGGATACCAACTGCGACCCGGACGTGGTCGACTACCCGATTCCGGGGAACGACGACGCGATCCGCGCGATCAAGCTCTTCACCTCGCGCATCGCGGATTCGATCCTGGAAGGGCTCGCGATGGTCGAAGGACGCACCCAGTCCGAGGCGGCTCTGGTGCGGTCGGCCGCCGCGGCCGCCGCGGCCGGCGCGCCGCCGGTCGTCGCGGCGGACGGCGGGGCGCCCGCGAGCGAGGCGCCGGCCGCCGGCGAGGAGGGCGCGCTGCCGTCGCTCGAGGAGACGTTCGAGGACTACGACGAGGGCACGGAGCAGTACGAGAAGCGCTGAACGACCGGGGTCCGGGTACCGGGCTCCGGGTTCCGGATCACGGACCCCGAGCCTACAACGTTGCGATGTCGGGGCCAGGAGCGAGGCGCTTCCTGGCCCTTGATTTGACCGGGAGGAACAGATGGCGATATCCGCTGCGGTGGTGAAGGAGCTGCGAGAGAAGACGGGCGCCGGGATGATGGACTGCCAGCGGGCGCTCGCGGAAGCGAACGGCGACATGGAGGAGGCGGTCAAGATCCTGCGCAAGAAGGGCCTGTCGGCCGCCGCCAAGAAGGCCGGACGCACCGCCAAGGACGGTCTGGTCGCGATCGCCGTGATCGAGGACGGGCTGCGCGGCGGCATGGTGGAGCTCAACTGCGAGACCGACTTCGTCGCCCGCACCGAGCAGTACCAGGCGCTGGTGCAGGCGCTCGCCGACCAGGTCGCGGCGGACGGCGTCGGCGACGCGGAGAAGGTCAAGGCGATGCGCTCGATCGCCGACCCGCTGCACACGGTCGCCGAGGTGATCGCCTCCCAGATCGCCACGATCGGCGAGAACATCCAGCTCTCCCGCGCCGGCTTCCTGGCCGCCGGCGAAGGCATGAAGATCGGCTCGTACCTGCACATGGGCGGCAAGATCGGCGTGCTGGTCGAGATCTCGGCCGGCGCCGACGAGGAGACGGTGAAGGACGTCGCGATGCAGATCGCCGCCGCCGAGCCGCGCTGGGTCAGCCCCGCCGACGTGCCCGCCGCGGCGGTCGCCGAGGAGCGCGAGATCGCCAAGGCGCAGGCGGCCGGCTCCGGCAAGCCGGAAGCGGTGATCGAGAAGATCGCCGAGGGCAAGGTCGCGAAGTTCTACGAGCAGGTCTGCCTCCTCGAGCAGCCTTTCGTCAAGGACCCGGCGAAGAAACTCTCGGCCGTGCTCGCCGAGCGCGGCGGCGTGACGGTGAAGGGCTTCCTCCGCTTCAAGCTCGGCGAGGGAGCCGCGGCGGCGCAGCAGTGAGCAACGCGGCCGCGTACCGGCGGATCGTCCTCAAGCTCTCCGGCGAGGTCCTGATGGGCAACCAGCCGTTCGGGATCGCGCCCGAGGTGCTCCCGGTCCTCGCCAGCGAGATCGCCGAGGTGCGGGAGTTGGGCGTCGAGGTCGCGATCGTGATCGGGGGCGGCAACATCATCCGCGGCATCGCCGCCACCGAGCAGGGGCTCGACCGGGTGACCGGCGACAACATGGGGATGCTCGCGACGGTGATCAACGCGCTGGCGCTGCAGGACGCCCTCGAGCGGCGCGGCTGCTTCACGCGCGTGCTCACCGCCATCGACATCCGCGAGGTCGCGGAGCCGTTCATCCGCCGGCGCGCGATGCGCCACCTGGAGAAGAACCGGGTGGTGATCTTCGCCGCGGGCACCGGCAACCCGTTCTTCACCACCGACTCGGCCGCCGCCCTGCGCGCGTCGGAGATCAGGGCCGACGCCCTGCTCAAGGGCACCAAGGTGGACGGCCTGTACACGGCGGACCCGGTGCGCGACGCCGGCGCCAAGCTGCTCAAGATCGCGAGCTACCAGTACCTGCTCGAGAACAGCCTGAAGATCATGGACGCGGCTGCGGTGTCGCTCTGTCAGAACGTGAAGATCCCGATCCGGATCTTCAACATCCGCGTGCCCGGGAACATCCGTCGCGTTGTCCTCGGCGAAGACGTCGGCTCCACCGTCTCGTAGCGAGAGCGAACCCTCCACTCGACGTACCACGAACCCCGGCCGCCCCGATGCGGGTGGCCGGGAGACGTGCGTCGGCCGCACGCACGCCGGCGCCGAGCGGATACAATGGACGGAGGCGATATCTCAGCGCGGGGGCCGGTGCGGGCGCCCCGCGAAAGGGAGCGGCGATGCGCGAAACGGTCAAGACCACGAAGGCGCACATGAACAAGGCGGTAGACGTGTTGCGCGACGAACTCAAGACGCTGCGCACGGGGCGGGCGTCGCTCGGCATCCTCGACTCGGTGCGGGTGGACTACTACGGCACGCCGACCCCCCTCAACCAGGTGGCGAACCTCTCGGTGCCGGACCCGACGCTGATCGTGATCCAGCCCTGGGACCCGACGCTGATCTCGGTGAT
>JAKAFI010000359.1 GCA_021818005.1 Acidobacteriota bacterium
AGGTGACGGCCGCCGAATTGGCCGCCTCGTTCGCGACCATCGGCCCGATCGCGGCGAAGTCGGGCATCGAGATCGAAGAGCTCGCGGCCGGCTATGCGACCCTGACGGCGCAGGGTGTGCCCGCGGCCGAGGCCGCGACCCAGATGCGCTCGGCGCTCGTTGGGCTCCTGTCACCGAGTGCCAAGCTCAACAAGATCCAGGCAGCGACGGGCGTCAATTTCGCCCGACTCGCGAAGGAAAAGGGCCTCGTCGTCGCCCTCGAACGACTGCGCAAGGAGGCCGACAACGCGGGCGTTCCCCTGATCGATCTGCTTGGCCGCGTCGAGGGTTTCAACTTCGCAATCAGCACGACCGGCGACAGCCTCGACGCGTACAACGCCAACCTCGCCGACATGGGGCATGCGACCGGCACGGCCGTTCGCCAGATGTCCGAGCGCCAGCAAGGCCTCAACTACCAGCTATCGCGCCTGAAGGCGCTCGCCCGCGACGCCGGGATCACGATCGGCTCGAAGCTCCTGCCGAAGCTCACACCGATCGCCGAGCGAATGGTGGCGTTCCTCGAGGCCCACCAGCCGGAGCTCGAGAAGTTCGGCGATGATCTCGCCTCCGCCTTCGATCGAGCCGCCGAATTCGCCGGGCAGATCCCGTGGGAAAGCGTCGGCTCCGGGCTCAAGGTCGCGGCCGACTGGGCCCGTCGGCTGATGGATGTCTTCCTCGGCCTCCCGCCCGAGGTGCAGGGCACGATCGTCGCCCTCGCCGGCCTCAACAAGCTCACGGGCGGCGCCGTCTCCGGCATCGTCGGCGAGCTCGGCAAGGGGCTCATCAAGGGCGTCCTCGGGATGACCGCCGGCGTGGTCAACATCAACGCCGGCGTCGTCAACGGCGGTGGGCCGGGAGCGCCGGTGCCCGGCGGTGGGGCGGGGGCCGGGGCCGGGGGCAAGCCCGGCATCGTCATTCCGACGATCGGCGCAGCGACTGCCGGAGTCGGCATCGGCCCGAATGGGATGCCCACCTTCCTCGGTGAGCCGGTGCCCGATATCCCGGGGTTCCCCTGGTTGCACAAGCCGGGCGCCCCCGTCTCGGATGGTACCGACCGCGGCGGTGAGCGCGCCTACCTCGCGGAGATCGCCGACAACACGGCCGCACTGCGGAAGCAATGGACTACCGCCCTCGACCGCGCGGGCGTGACGAAGCGAGGCAAGCCGGGCGCGACTGAATCCGCCGTCAGCGCCACGCTCCTGCGCGATGCAGCGAAGCGGCTCGGGTCGGGGCAGCGCGACCTCAAGGTCGGGATGCTCGACCTCATCCATGCCGTCCGGACGTGGACCCCGCCCGCCCCCAAGATCACCGTCCCCGTCTACGTCACCTCCACGGTGAGCGTCCGGGAAGTGAACGTTGCCCAGCGCGTGACCGCGCGGTACGGCAACTCCAACCGGATCTACGAAGGATGACCCTGACCCACACGTACAACGGCGCGGCGCTTGGCTTTGACGTGCCGCCGACGAAGGTCAGCATCCCCTCGCGCGCCGAGGTCGGTTCGGTCAGCGCCGGCGGCATCTCGCCGGAGGACCCGACCGCCGCCCTGACCCTCGTCGGCTGGCGGCCCTACGTCGTGGAGGAGACGGCCTGCTCCCAGCCGCGACTCTTCACCGGCTGGGTCGCGCCGCGAAACATCGGCCGATCGTTCGAACAGGGGCAGTTCGTCGGGGCGGACGCGCGCATCCATGACGCGACGATCCTCGACCTCAACGCGGCGTTCAACTTCCGGATCATCTCGGGGAGCGACGGCAAGCGCCCGCAGGAGTCGGTCGACGCCCGGATCGCCTGGCTCCTCGCCTCGAACTACCTCGCCGGCACCTCGGGGACGCTCGTCGCCAACACGGGCAAGGTGGCGACGGGCTTCTCGCTCCTGATGGACGAGGCCGACTACCGGGGATCGTTCGCCGCCGACGTGCTGGCCGACTGCGCCGGCCGGTATGCCACGCCGATCAACTGGTTTGCGTTCTGGGACCCCGTCGCCCTCGCCGCCGGCCTGTTCTGGAACTACATCTCGGCGGCGACGTGGGACTGCACGATCTCCATCAGCAACCTCGTGGCCGACACCTACGTCGGCGACACACCGAGCACGACATGCTTCGCGCCGGTCACGGAGAGCCGCCTCGAGCGCAGCCCCGACACCGTGTTCTCCGACGTGATCGTCGATTACAAGAACGGGTCGGTCCACCGGACGATGGCGGCCACCGCGACGGCGTTCATCCGCCGCGGCACGCGCATCTCGCGGCCCTACATCGGCTCGGCGGCGACGGCCGAGCTCGCCGGCAATGCCTTCCTCGCCTGCCACAACGTCGAGACGGACCGGATCACGACGACGATCCGGGTCCCGCGGGAGACGGTCGGGCTCATCCAGGCCGGGATGCGGATGAGCGTCAAGTTCAGCCACCTGCCGGGCTACACGGCGTTCACCTCGATGCGGATCGTCGCCTGCGACCCGCGCGCCATCGATGACACCGCCCGGTACTACGATGTCGCCCTCGAGCTCGTCAGCCCGCGCGTCCCTCCCACCGCGGCGCTCTACGGTGAGCTCCACTGGCAGCACGGCGGGCTCTACGCCTGCTCCACCCCCGAGCCCGCCTACGCCGATGGCGCCGCGATCGCGGGCTGGGAGAACACCGGCGACGCGCCGCACGGCGGGTTCAGCATCCACCCGACGACGGGGGCCGTCGAGTACGTCGCCTACCCGGTCACCGGGACCGCCTGCAACTGGCTCGGCATCCGCATGCTGGCCGACGGCACGGTTGATGTCGAGTCGGTCGGCGGCTTCGGCGGGGTCGCCGGCAGCCCCGCCGCATCGATCAAGGTGGACCTGCGGCACAACGGCGCGATCATCGCCACCCAGACGGCGGTGGACCCTGCGCCGGGAGGCGCCCACAACTTCCAGGGGGCGATCACCCTCGCCGTCACCGGGGTCGCGGTCAAGGCGGAGGACACGTTCACCGTCTCGTTCAC
>JAKAFI010000055.1 GCA_021818005.1 Acidobacteriota bacterium
GGGGGCTAGAGCGGCCGGGCGGTTGGGTGGAGCGGCCGCGGGCCCCCCGCCCGGATAGATGGTCCGACGCCGGCAGCGCCAGAAGCGAGGGCGGCGCGCTCAGGGATACAGACGATTGATCATGCGGGGGTAGGGGATCGCTTCGCGGAGGTGCGTGAGCCCGCACAGCCAGCTCACCACCCGCTCGATCCCCATCCCGAACCCCGAGTGCGGGAAGCCGCCGTAGCGGCGCACGTCGAGGTACCACTGGAACGCCGCCAGCGGCAGGTTGTGCTCGGCGATGCGCTGCTCGAGTTTCTCCGGCGAGGAGATGCGCTCGCTGCCGCCGATGATCTCGCCGTAGCCGTCGGGGGCGATCATGTCCACCGCGAGCGCCCGCGCCGGGTCGTTCGCGTCCGGCTCCATGTAGAACGCCTTGATCGCCGCCGGGTAGCGGGTGATCATGATCGGCTTGCCGGCTTCGTCGGCGAGCGCGGTCTCCTCGTCGCCGCCGAAGTCGTCGCCGAACGTCACCGCGAACCCCTTGGCCTTGAGCTTCTCCACCGCGTCGCCGTAGTCGATGCGCGGGTACGGGCGCGCAGCCGCCGCCTGCAGGCGCGCCGTGTCGCGCTCGAGCCACTCGAACTCCTGCCGGCAGCGGTCGAGCACGCGCGCGACGAGCGACGAGACGAACTCTTCTGCGAGGTCGAGCAGGCCGTCGAAACGCAGCCACGCGACCTCGGGCTCAACCATCCAGAACTCCATCAGGTGCCGCCGCGTCTTCGACTTCTCCGCCCGGAACGTGGGCCCGAAGCAGTACACCTTGCCGTGCGCGGCCGCCGCCGGCTCGAGGTAGAGCTGGCCCGACTGCGACAGGTACGCCTTCTCGCCGAAGTAGTCGGTTTCGAACAGCGTCGAGGTCCCCTCGCACGCCGCCGGGGTGAGGATCGGCGAGTCGATGTTGACGTAGTGGCGGCTGTGGAAGAAGTCGCGGATGCCGAACGTCAGCTCGTCGCGCACCCGCATGATCGCGTGCTGGCGCTTGGAGCGCAGCCACAGGTGGCGGTGGTTGAGGAGGAAGTCGGGGCCGTGCTCCTTCGGGGTGATCGGGTAGTCGGGGCAGAGCTGGACGATTTCGAGCTCGCTGAGCTGCAGCTCGACGCCACCCGGCGCGCGCGGCTCGGCCTTGACGGTGCCGGCGACGTGCAGCGACGACTCCTGGGTCACGCGCCCGGCGTCCTCCCATAGCCGCTCCTCGACCCCGGGCCGGAACACCACCGACTGCAGGTATCCGGAGCCGTCGCGGACGACGAGGAAGCGCAGCTTGCCGGAGGAGCGCGCGTTGTACAGCCAGCCGGACACCCGCACCTGCTCTCCGATCAGCCCCGGCAACTCGCGGATTTCGGCGTCTCGCATCGCAAACCTCCGTCAGGCCGCGCATTGTAGCGCACGGCCGCCGCCCGCTAGAATGGACCGGTGCCGGCGGCGGCGCCGGCGGGGAGAGCGTGATGACCGACGGTTCGGCCAGGGTAATGCGGGGGTTCGCGCTGCTGCTCGTGGCGGCGGCCGCCGTCGGCGCGGCGGCGTGCTACCGCCTCACCGCCACCAAGATCGGGGAGATCGTCAAGGACCCCACGGCCTACGACGGCAAGACCGTGACCGTCTACGGCACCGTGAAGGAGCGCATCGACCTGCCGCAGCTGAAGTGCTACGTCCTCGACGACGGCAGCGGCCAGGTCGCCGTCGTCACGACCGGCCCCCTCCCGCGGGTCGGCGAGAGGAGGCACACCCGCGGCCGGGTGCAGGCGTCGTTCGCGATCGGCCGGCGGAAGATCGTGGGGGTCATCGAGCCGCCGCGGCCGAAGCCGACGCGGCCGCCGCAGCCCCCCCCTGACGCGGCGCTGCCGAGCTGACGCCCGCGGCTGCTCGCGAACGCGGCAGCCGGGTGAACACGCCCTCGGGGTGGAGCAGGTCGTGGCACTGCAGGAAGTACACCGTCCGGATCGGATGCCCGTTGCGCTCGATCACGTACGGCGACTCCTCGACGACCGACGCGAAGATCTTCTCGAGCGGCGCGGCGAGCCCCTTCCTCTCAGTCACGAAGAGGAAGTCCCGCCCGCGCAGCTCCCCCGGTGTGTACCAGTACAGCGAGGCGAAGCCGTGTAGGCCGCCGTGCACCGTCGCGAGCCGCGTCGGGATCCGCCCCCCGGACAGGAACGCGATCAGGTGGACGTTGGTGTAGCTCTCCGCCGCGACCATCTCCCCCGGTCGCAGCCGGCGCTCGATCTCGGCCACGATCTCGCGGTTGGCGACGACGGCGGCGAGCTTGTCGGCGAACTCCCCGCGGGCACGGCCCACCAGCGGCCAGCGCACGTCGAGCGCGGTGGTGGCGAACAGCACGAGCGCTAAGGCCGCGGCCGAGACCGCGAGGCCGAACCCCGCCCCCCAGCGCAGCAGCCGGCGCGGCGGCGGGGTCGCGAAGGCCAACACCAGGGCGCCGAGCACGATGCCGGGCCCGGCCCAGTGCGGCGAGATGTCCTCGCGCAACGCCACGTAGCCGAAGAACACGAACGGCGAGGCCGCCCCGACGAGCACGGCGTTCCACGCAGCGTCGCGCCGCCGCCAGGCGCGCCACCAGGCGGCCACGCCCGCCGCGAACAGCGGCGGCGAGGACAGGAGCGCCACGAAGACGATGAACTCGAGCAGGTAGATGGCGGTGAGCGGTCCGCGGTCGTGGCGCTGCTGCAACTGGAAGGTGAGGTTGACCCAGCCGTGCTCGGCGCCCCAGATCCACACAGGCGCCGTGATCGCCGCCGAGAGTAGCGCCGCGAGGTACGGCACCGGGGTGCGCAGGTGCGCCCTCGCCTCGCGGCTCGCCAGCACCGGGATGAGGACCGGCAGGACGAGCACCGCCGGGAACTTGGCGAGGAACCCGAGCGCGATCGCCACCCCGAACCCCCACCACGCCCGCCGCTCGCCCTGGGCGATGGCGACCGCCGCCCAGGTCGCGCCGACGTAGCCGGCCAACATCCCGATATCCGTAGAGGCGTAAAACGCCGCGAAGAGGAAGCCCGGGGTTGCGTGCAGCCCGAGATAGGCCCACGCCGCCTCGCGCGGCCCGCCGCCCAGCCGCCGCGCCAACGGCAGGAGGAAGAGGCCGATCAGGAAGCTCGCCACGATCGCCGGGCCGCGCACCGCGAGCGCCGTCTCGCCGAACACGGCGCGGAACGGGATCGGCGCCAGCATCATCAGGGGCGGCTGGTCGTACGTCGCCCAGTCGGGGTGCCGGGAGCAGTCCCAGTAGTACGCCTCATCCCCCGACACCGGCACCAGCGCCGCGAGCGCCGCGTGCACCAGCACGAACGCCAGCAGCAACCACATGTACTTCCGCGCGGTCCACCCGTTGGGCGTCTCTCGGACCACGGACCACGGACCACGGACCACGGTTCTTACTCCAGGTTCGCGCACTGCTCGCGCAGCTTCTCGAGCGCGGCCTTCGCCTCGACGACGCGCTCCCCCATGCCGGCCTCGCGGCACTTCGAGCCCGCCGTGTTGACCTCGCGCAGCAGTTCCTGCAGGAGGAAGTCGATCTTCTTGCCCACCGGACCGCCCTGCTCCAGCAACCGGCGGAAGTGGTCGAGGTGGGCGCCGAGCCGCTGCACCTCCTCGGCCACGTCGGCGCGGTCGGCGGCGATCGCCGCCTCCTGCAGGAGGCGGTCGGGCGCGACCTCGGCGCCGTCGAGCAGCGCGGCCAGCCGCTCGCGCAGGCGCGCCATCAGGCTGGCCCGCACCTGGCCGTTGACCGCGGCGAGCCACTCGCGAAACGACGCCAGCAGTTGGAGCTCGCCCGCGATCTGCGGCCGCAGCGCCGCCGCCTCGCGCTCACGCACCGCCACCATGGCGTCGCGCGCCGAGGCGACGAGGGCGAGTAGCGCCTGCAGCTCCTCGGGTGCCAGCGCCAGCTCGCCGCCGCCCTCCGCGAACCCCGGCAGCGCCAGTAGGTCGCGCAGCGCCAGCGGCGCCAGCTCGAGCCCGGCCGGGCGTTCGGCCAGCGCCGTGAGCAGCGCCGCGGCGACCTCCCAATGCAGCACCAGGCCGGCCTCTCCGCGCGCGACGACGGCGAAGTCGACCGTCACCTGCACGCGCCCGCGGGCCACGCCCGCCGCCAGCACCGGGCGCACCGCCGCTTCGAGCTCCACCGTGTCGAGGCGGGGGTGGGTGCGCAGCGCTATTTCGAGAAAGCGCGAGTTGACGGAGGCGAGGCGCACCTCGACGCGCAGGCGGCCGGAGAGCTCCCCCCCCGCCTGTCCGAACCCGGTCATGCTGCGCAGCGTCCCAGCCATCGGCTCGCCTCCTTCGCGCCGGCGCCGCCCGCCGCCGTGCTAGATTCGCGCCGACGGCCGTGGCGCACGCCCTTTCGACCCCGAGCGGCACACCACCGACGACAGCCGGGCGCGGCGTATCGTACACCGCGCGCGTGTGGACGTGGCGCTTGTGGGGATCCGGCCGCTCGGGCGTCGACGCGGCGCTGACCATTGCGGCGCTGGCCGCGGTCGCGCTGAGCCGGTTCGCCCTGCTCCCACGCGGGCCGTGGGAGTGGGACGAGACGCTGTTCGCGCGCGGCCTGCTCGCGTTCGACCTGCCGTCGCACTTCCCGCACCCGCCCGGCTTCCCCCTGTGGATGGCGCTGGGCTGGCTGGTGCGGCCGCTCGTCGCGACGCCGCTGCGCGGCCTGCAGCTCCTCTCCGCCGCCGCCTCCTGCCTGACCGTGTTCCCGCTCGCCGCGCTCGGCCGGCGCGCGGCCCCGCCGGCGGTCGCGGCGACCGCCGCGCTCGCGGTCCTCGCGGTGCCCGGCGTCTGGCTGCACGCCGGGCGGGGGTTCTCGGACACCCCGTCGGCGTTCTTCGCGCTGTGGGCCGCGGCGCTCGCCGTCTGGGGCCTGGAGGGACGCCGCGCGACCGCGTTCACCCTGTTGCTCGCCGCCGCCTTCCTCATCCGCCCGATCCTACTGCCGCCGCTCGGCCTGCTCTGGCTCGCCGGCGCCGCGACCGTCCGCCCGCGGCGGCGGCTATGGCCCGGGGTCGGCTGGGGGGCGCTCGCCGTCGTGGCTGCGATCGCCGGGCTCGTCGCGGTGCAGGGGAGCTGGGCGCAGTTCGCCTCCGCGTTCGTCGCGCACGCCGAGACCCACGCGGTCAACCTCGTCGAGCACAACCCCGGCGGCGTTCTCGACCTCGGCATCGTGAAGGGGTTCGGCGGGCCGTGGCTCGCCGCCGGCGCCGCAGCGCTCGCGCTGCTCGGCGCGGCCGTGTGGGCGCGCCGAGTGAGCCGCGGGTCCGCCGCCGCCTGGCTCGTCATCCTCGCCGTCACCGTGGCGCAGTTCGTCTGGCTGCAGAACCGCCGCTTCCCGCGCTACGCGGTTCCGCTCCAGGAGGCGGCCGCGCCGCTCCTCGCCGCCGCCGCGGCGGCCGCCGCACCGCCGCTCGTCGCGGCCGGCGGGCTTGCGGTGCTCGGCGCCGCCTGGGCGGTGGACGCCGCCCCGGCCGTGCTCGAGCAGCACCGCACCGAGCTGCCGGGCTGGGCGGCGGTGCAGGCCGCGGTGCGCGACGCGAAAGCGACGGGCGAGGCGCTCGTCGTCGAGCCGGGCCTGTACCCGTTCCTCTCCTACCGGGAGGAGCTCGACCGCGCCGCCGGGCACCCGTGGAGCTTCCGCTGGTACCTGGCCCCGTCCAGTCCCGACGCGAAGGCGCTCCCGGACGGGCCGTTCGCGCTGGTGACCGACTACCCGTTCCACTACTTTCCCGCGCTCGGCCCCGGCGAGCGCTTCCCCACGGTCTCGGACCGCCTGCGCCCGCTGACGCAGGGGCGCTTCCTCAACGTCCTCGCCGCCCGCAACGTGCCGCTGCCGGTACGCGGCTGGTGGCTGCCGGAGCGGCCGCCGGGCACCCGCGAGAAGTTCATGTGGGGCGGGCGCGACGCGGAGTTCCTCATCCCGCCGCTACCGCCCGGGGCCGGGCTCGCCGTCGATCTCGCCCCTTACCCGGGACCGGCGCCGCTCGAGCTCCTCCTGGACGGCCGCCTTGCACTCACCGTGCCCGGAACCGCGGTCCGCGCCACGTGTGTGGTCCCGTCGCACTTCTTCACCCCCGGCCGCACGAGCCGCCTCGTCTTCGGCCGCGCCAAGGCGTACGTCCCCGGCGCCGGCGACACCCGCGCCCTCGCCGTCCAGCTCTGGGGCCTGCGCCTCGCCCCGAGGTGAACAGAAGCGTGGTCCGTGGTCCGTGGTCCGTGGTCCGGCAAAGACAGTGCCTATGTCGCAGGGCGGAGGGGTTACGGCGTGTAGCCGCGCCGGCGCCGTTGGGCCTATCGCAAGGCGCGTGAGCCGGTCGCAGCGGAGTGTGGCCGGAGGCCACATGAGCATGCGAACCGGCGCAGCGCAACGCCGGGCGAGACGCGGCTTCGCCGCGGCTCGCGGGGGGCACGGGGGGGCTAGAGCGGCCGGGTGGGCGGTGGAGCGGCCGCGGGCCCCCCGCCCGGATAGTGGTCCGAAATCGGCGGCGCACTTACTCGGTGAGGCCTTGCATCTCGGCGAGGCGCGCGTACACCCCGCCCCGCGCCAACAGCTGGGTGTGCGTCCCCAGCTCGACGACGCGCCCGTCCTCCATCACCGCGATCGCGTCGGCGTTGCGCACCGTCGCGAGCCGGTGCGCGATGATCAGCGCCGTGCGCCCCGCCATCAGGTTCTCGATCGCGCGCTGCACGATCCCCTCGGCTTCGGCGTCGAGCGCCGAGGTGGCCTCGTCGAGGATGAGGATCGGAGCGTCCTTGTACAGGGCGCGCGCCACCGCGATGCGCTGGCGCTGCCCGCCCGAGAGGCGCACCCCCGCCTCGCCGATCACGGTGTCGAACCCGTCGGGGAACTCGAGGATGAACTCCTCGGCGAACGCCGCCCGCGCGCATGCGTGCAACCGCTCGCGGTCGACCGACGGCTGCCCGTAGGCGATGTTGGCGGCGACGGTGGTGTTGAACAGGACCGTCTCCTGGGTGACGAGCGCGAGGCTGGCGCGCAGCGAGGCGAGCGTGACGTCGCGGATGTCGGCGCCGTCGATCGCGATGCGCCCGTCCTGCACGTCCCAGAAGCGCGGCAGCAGCTGCGCGACGGTGGACTTCCCGGCGCCCGAGGCGCCCACCAGCGCCAGCGCCTTCCCCGCCGGGATCACGAGGTCGAGGCCGCGCAGCACCGGCTTGTTCGGTTCGTAGGCGAACGTCACGCCCTCGAACGCGATCCCCTGGCGCACGCCGGCGAGAGCGCGGGCGCCCGGCCGGTCGGCGATCGCCACCGGCTCGTCGATCACGGCGAACACGCGCTCCCCCGCCGCCACCGCCCCCTGCAGCGCCATGTTCATCCTGGTGAGGCGCTTGATCGGGGTGTAGAGCGAGTACAGGCCGATCAGGAACGAGGCGAACGCCCCGGTGCTCATCGCCCCCGAGCTGATCAGCCGGTGGGCGTAGAGGAGCAGCCCGATGATGCCGGCCGCGCCGATCACCTCGACGACCGGCGAGTTGAGCGCCAGCACCTTGCGCGCCTTCATGCTGGCCACGAAGTGGCGCCGGGTGGTCTCGCGGAAGCGCGCCGACTCGAACGCCTCCATGTTGAACGCCTGCACGACGCGATACCCCTTGAGCACCTCGTCGACGACCGTGTTCATCTCGCCGAGGCGCTCCTGGGTCTGGTGCGAGCGCCGCCGCAGCTTGCGCGCGAACTTCATGATCGGCCAGAGGAAGATCGGCGCTCCGACGAGGACGACGATCGCCAGGCGCACGTTGAGCGACACCACCAGCGCCACCATCCCGACCACCGTGAACGAGTCCTGCACCAGGTTCGAGAGGCGGTCGGAGATCACCTCGGTGATGCGCTCGACGTCGTTGGTGACGCGCGACATCAGCACCGCGCTCGGCTGCCGCTGGTGGAACGCCGCCGACTGGACCACGAGGCGGTCCATCAGGCGGTCGCGCAGGTCCTTGATCGTGAGGAGCCCGGCGCGGTAGATCGCGTAGTTCCCCAGGTAGGTGAAGGCGTTCTTGGCCAGCACCGCGAGGAACCCGAGGAGGAGGATGGCGACCGCGTCGTTCGGCAGGAACCGACGCAGCGACTCCTTGGCGCTCTCGAACCACGCTTTGAGGTCGCGGGCGAAGCCGAGCTGCTCGACGGCCGTCGGGGCGCGCGCCCCGGCCGCCGGTCCGGCGGCGGAGGTCAGGCCCGGGAGCGGGACCGACGCACCGAGGACCGTGTCGAACATCGGGCCGATCAGGAACACCATGAACACGGTCGCCAGCGCCACCCCGGTCATCGCGAGCGCGGCGGCGGCGACCCACCCCGAGTGCGGGCGCAGCATCCTCACGATCCGGCGCAACGCGCTCACCCTGCCTCCCCCACCGCGGCTGCCACCGCCGCCGCCGCGCGGGCGCTCGCCCCGGGCGCACCGAGCCGCCGGCGCACCTCGGCGAGGCCGGCTCGCTGGCGCGCGCCCGCGTCTCCGAGCAACTGCCGCGCTTCGGCGACGAGGCGCGCGGCGTTGAACTCGCCCTGCACCGCCTCCGGCGCCAAGCGCTCGCCGGCGACGAGGTTGACGAGGCCGACGTGGGGCACGCGCACGAGCCGCTTCGCGAGCGCGTAGGAGAGCGCCTGCAGGCGGTAGCCGACCACCATCGGGACGTCGAGCAGGGCGCACTCCAGGGTGGCGGTGCCCGACGCCACCAGCGCCGCCGAGCACGCCGCCAGGGCGCGGTGGCGGTCCCCGGCGATCACCTCGACCGGCACCGCGGCGTCGCGCATGAGCGCCTCGATGCGCTCGCGGTCGAGGCCCGGCGCCGCGATCAGCCGCACGTGCAGGTCCGGCACCTCGCCGGCGAGCGCGGCCGCCGCCGCCAGCATCGTCGGCAGCAGCGCCTCGACCTCGTGCCAGCGCGAGCCCGGCAGGAGCGCGAGCGCGGACGGCCGCCGCGGCGGCATCGCCGCCATCACCGGCGCGAGCTCGTCCACCAGCGGGTGGCCGACGTACTCGGCGCTCACCCCGTGCTCGGTGTAGAACGCGACCTCGAACGGCAGGATGCACAGCACCCGCCGGACGTCGCGCCGGATCCGCCGCACCCTCCCGGCGCGCCACGCCCACAGCTGCGGCGAGACGTAGATCACGACCGGGACGCCGGCGCGCCGCAGGCGGCGCGCGAGCGGGAGGTTGAAGTCGGGGGAGTCCACCAGCACGGCCACGTCGGGCCGGCGCGCGAGCGCCTGCCGGCGCACGCGGCTCGCCAGGCGCCACAAGCGCGGCAGCTCGCGCACGACCTCCGCCAGGCCCATCACCGAGAGCTCCTCGCTGCGAGCGACGCACTCGAGGCCGGCCTCGCGCAGCCGCTCGCCGCCGACGCCGAACGCCTCGACCGCAGGATGGGCGGCGCGCAGCGCGCGCAACAGGTTGGCAGCGTGGAGGTCGCCGCTCGCCTCGCCGGCGACGAGGAAGACCCTCACGGGCGCCTCCCCGCCGGCGCAGCCGCCGGGAGGCTCACGAGCGAGGTTGTCTTCGGGGCGTGCATCGCGCACCCGTCCGGTCGCGCCTCAGCTGCGCGGGAACGGATACATCAGCCAGCCCAGGGCGATCGCGCCAAGCACCAGGGCTCCGAACACCTTCCAGAAGTAGACGGTGCGCTCGTGCGTGTCGCTCTTCCACAGGAACGAGAAGAACACCGCGATGAGCAACGCGTGCAACGTCATCAGGGTCAGGTGATCGACCATCACCACTCCTTCTTGCCGGTGCCGATGTCGTGCACGTCGAGGACGAGCAGGAGGTTCATCATCCCGGCGGTGAGGAGGAAGGTGTTGCCGTACTCGTACGACGGCGACGTCACGACGCCCTGCCCGAGGCCGACGCTGTGCGCGACGAAGAAGAGGATGCCGTTGCCGATGCTCGCGATCGCCGCCAGGTACGAGAGCGGGTCGCCCGCGTGCGGCAGGATCAGCTCGCCGTTGAGCAGAAGTCCGACGACGAAGCCGATGACCACGACGACGAAGAACACGGCAGCGCGCGTGCGCCGGCCGAGCAGCAGGTGGCCCAGTCCGGGCACGAGCCAGGCGAGCCCCATGAGGACGGGGAGGGGCAGCGGCCGCGAGCCGGCCGGGTGCGGCTCAGGCATCCCGGGCCTCGAGCGCGCCGTGCAGCTTGGCCCACGTCTCGGAGAGGTCCTCGGGGAGCACGCGGACGTCGGCGTTGACGGTCATGAAGCTGGTGTCCCCCCGCCAGCGCGGGACGATGTGGAGGTGCAGGTGGTCGACGATCCCGGCGCCCGCCACCTCGCCGAGGTTGAAGCCGAGGTTGAACCCGTGCGGGCGGTACGTCGCCTCGAGCGCCCGCACGACACGCTGGGCGAGCCCCATCACGTCCGCGAGCGTGGCGGCGTCGAGGTCCGCAAAGGTGCGCACGTGCGCGACCGGCGCCACCATCGCGTGGCCCGAGGTGTACGGGTAGCGGTTGAGCAGCGCGAACGCCCGCCCCTGGGTGGCCAGCGTCAGCGTCTCGGCGCCGCCGCCCGCCGCGGTGCAGAACACGCACGCACCGGCCTCGTCCGCGTGAGACACGTAGGCGAACCGCCACGGAGCGAACAGGTGCTGCAACGAACCCTCACTTGCCGCCGAGGGTCTCGCGCAGCTGCTTGCCGGGCTTGAAGTACGGGACGAGCTTGGGCGGCACCTGGACCTGGGCGCCGGTGCGCGGGTTGCGGCCGGCGCGCGCCTGCCGCGTGCGGGTGCGGAACGACCCGAAGCCGCGCAGCTCGACTTTCTCCCCGTCCTTGATCGCCTCGACGACGCCGTCGAGCACCACGCTGAGCACCTCCGCCGCCTCCCGGCGCGTCAACCCAACCTGGTCGGCGAGAACCTTGATGATGTCGGCCTTTGTCATTCTCCAACCCTCCTCGGCGTGCGGCGACGCCGGCGATCAGCTCTCGTGCGGCTCACTCGCGTCGGGCGCTGCGGACTCCCCCTCGGCCGGTGCCGCGGGCTCCCCCTCGGCCGGTGCCGCGGGCTTCCCCTCGGCCGGCGCGGTTTCGGTCGTGCGCGGCGCCTCGTTGTCCTGCTCGGGCACCCGCTCGACGGCGATCTCCTCCGCCTCCAGCTCGACGACCGGCGTCTTCTCGCCCAGCTCGGGCTGCGGGATGCCGCGCAGCGACAGGCCGATCCTCTTTTCGTTCCAGTCGATGCGGATCAGCCGGGTGCGCACGCGCTGGCCGCGCTCGAACGTCCCGACCAGCGGCTGGGTGCCGCGGCGCTCCACCTCGGAGATGTGGCACAGGCCTTCCACGCCCGAGGCGAGCTCGACGAACAGCCCGAAGTCGGTGACGTTGGTGACGAACCCCTCGACCTCGTCCCCGACCTGGTGGGAGTTCGCGAACTCGTCCCACTCGTTCGGCATCAGCTCCTTGATCGAGAGCGAGATGCGCTGGTTGGGGATGTCCATGGCGATGATCATCGCCTCGATCTCCTGCCCCTTCTGCACCACCTCGGAGGGGTGGGTCAGGCGGCGGGTCCACGCCATGTCGGAGACGTGCACGAGGCCGTCGACGCCCGGCTCGAGCTCGACGAACGCGCCGAACTCGGTGAGGTTGCGCACGACGCCCTTGACCTTGCTGCCGACGCGGACGCGGGTGGCGAACTCCTCCCACGGGTTGGGCTCGGCCTGGCGCAGCGAGAGCGAGAGCCGCCGCTTGTCGATGTCGACCTCGGTGATGACGACCTCGACCTCCTGGCCGGGGTGGAGCAGGCTCTTGGGGTTCTTGACCTTCTTCGTCCACGACATCTCGGAGACGTGGATCAGCCCCTCGACGCCCTCCTCGAGCTCGACGAAGGCGCCGTAGTCGACGACGTTCGTGACCTTGCCCGCGACCTTCTTGCCCACCGGGTAGCGGCCCTCGACGTGCGTCCATGGGTCCTCGAACCGCTGCCGGTAGCCGAGCGAGACGCGCTCCTTCTCCTTGTCGACGCGCAGCACCACGACCTTGACCTCGTCGCCGACCTTGAAGTACTCGCTCGGGTGGCCGACGCGGCCCCACGAGATGTCGGTCACGTGCAGGAGGCCGTCGATCCCACCGAGGTCGATGAACACCCCGTAGTCGGTGATGTTCTTGACCGTGCCGGTGACGATCGTGCCCTCCTCGAGGTGGGTCAGCGTCTCGTCCTTGAGCGTCGAGATCTGCGCCTCGAGCATCACCTTGCGCGAGAGCACGACGTTGGCGCGGCGGCGGTCGAAGTTGATGATCTTGGCCTCGACCTCCTCGCCGACGTAGTCCTCGAGGCGCCGGGTCGGCCGCAGGTCGACAAGCGACCCGGGCAGGAACGCGCGCACGCCGATGTCCACCGCGAGGCCGCCCTTGACGCGCTCGACCACCTTGCCGCGCACCGGCGAGCCGTCGCGATACGCGGTCTCCAGGACTTCCCAGACCCGCATCTTCGCCGCACGTTCGCGGGAGAGCCGGATCTCCCCGAGCATCTCGTCGAAGCGTTCCACCAGGACGTCCACCTCGTCCCCTGGCTTGACCGTCAGCTTGCCATCGCGGCCGGTGAACTCGGAGCGGGGGATGATCCCCTCGGACTTGAAGCCGATGTCCACCACGACGTCGTTGTCGTTGAACGCCACGACCGTGCCGCGGACGACGTCGCCCTCGCGCAGATGTTGGAAGGATTCCTCGACGAGCTCCCGCATCTGGTTGCGGCTGACGGCGCTCTTGCTCTCCTCCTTTCCGGCGGGGGTGTTGTGCTGATTGTTGTCCTGGCTGTCAACCACTTGGCCTCCTCGAGATGCCCCGGGCGGGGCATCTAACTGCTTGTTTTACAAACGGCAAACTATACGAGCCGCGCGGTTACGGTGTCAAGGGGTTCGGGGCGCAGACACCGGGCACGAGCGCGACGACGGCGTCCACGACCTGCGCCAGCGAGAGGCGGCTGCTGTCCACGATCACCGCCCCCTCCGCCGGCCGCAACGGAGAGTCCGGCCGCGTCGAGTCGCGCAGGTCGCGCTCCCGCTGCTCGGCGGCCACGCTCTCCCACACCGCCGCGACCCCGCGCGCGACTAGCTCGTCGTAGCGGCGCCGGACCCGCACCTCGGGCGAGGCGGTGAGGAACACCTTGAGCGTCGCGTCCGGGAACACCACGGTGCCGATGTCGCGCCCCTCGACGACGCCGCCGGTGCGAGCCGCGAGCTCGCGCTGGCGCCGCACCATCTCGCGCCTGACCTCGGGGATCGCGGAGACGACCGAGGCCAGGCGGGAGACCGCCGGGGTGCGCAGCGCCTCCGTCACGTCCTCGCCTCCGACGCTCACCCGCTGGCGGCGCGGATCGCCTGAGAAGCGGACGTCGAGCCGGCGGGCGATCTCGACGACCGCGGCGCGCCCCGCGCCGTCGAGCTCGGAGCCGAGGCCCGAGCGCGAGGCCAGCAGCGCCACGGCGCGGTACATGGCGCCGGTGTCGAGGTACGGCAGCCCGAGGCGCACCGCCACCTCGCGGGCGGTCGCCGACTTGCCGGCGCCGGCCGGCCCGTCGATCGCGATGAGAATCGGGCGCGCATCCACGGCGGGAGTCTATCGCAGGAAGGCAGGGGTCCGGGCACACGGCTCCGGGCACCGGAAAGGCGGTGAGAGGGCAAAGGAAAGACAGCGTGTCGTGGTCTTCCCTCTTCCCTTTTCCCTTTCCCTTTTCCCTTTTGACACCCTTGCCTCTTCACTTTTCACTCTCAACTCTTCACTGCTGCTCCAGCAGCGGTACACTCTCGGCGATGCGCGTCTACCTGGCCGCCGCCATGACCAACGCCGCTCGCGACCTGGGCGCGATCCAGGCCGTCCTCGAGTGCCTCGAGGAGGACGGCCACGAGGTCCCCACCCGGCACGTCGCCGACCCGCGCGGCCGCGCGGTCGAGGGCGCTCTTTCCGACGCCGAGGTCGCGAGCCGGGACCTCGCGTGGGTGGCGGGGTGCGATGCCCTCGTGGCCGAGGTCTCGACCCCCTCGCACGGGGTCGGGGTCGAGGTCGCCACCG
>JAKAFI010000360.1 GCA_021818005.1 Acidobacteriota bacterium
CCGGCGCTCCGCGAGGGGGCGCCGGTGGTACGGGTGCCCCGCGGGGTAGAGGAGGCGCGCGAACGCCTCGAACGCGCGGTGGAACGTGTCCTCCTGCGCCTGCGCCAGCTCCCCCAGGCGCAGCGTCCGCAGCTTGTCGAGCTCCTCGGCCGGGAACGACGGCCGCGTCAGCATCTCGGCCAGCAGGTCGAGGGTGAGCGGCAGGTGGCGGGCGAGGCAGCGTCCGGAGCAGAACACCTCGAGCGGGTTGAAGCCGTCGCCCGAGACGTCGAGCTCGATGCCGCGGTCCTCGATGACGCGGGCCAGCTCGATCCGGCTGTGGCGGGCGGTGCCGCGTTCGAGCATGTCCGGCACCAGCGCGGCGGCCGTCCACGCCTCCGGCGCGACCAGGCCGTGGCCGGCGAGCAGCGAGCCGTGCAGGTGGACCGTGGTGTTCGTGCGCCGCGGCAGCAGGAGCAGGCGGCCGCCGCCCGGCAGGCCGGCCTCGACGACCCGCTCCGCGATCCCCGGCCGGAAGTGGCACGGGCGCGGCGCGACGGCCGCCGCGCCGGGCCGCCCGATCGTCCCGGCCCCGCCGCCGCCGTCCCTCGGGATGAAGTACCCGACCGACACGGCGTCGTCCACGAACGTCTCCGCCGCCACCCGCTGCACCTCGTCACGCGTGACCGCCCGGACCCGCTCCGGGTAGTCGAGGTAGAACCGCCAGTCCGCGGCCGAGATCGCCTCGGTGAGCGCCGCCGCGACCTGCGCCGGCGAGTCGCGGTGGAACGCCGTCTGGGCCTCCACCTGCGCCCGCGCGCGCTCGACCTCGCTCTTGTGCAGCCCCTTGGCGACGACCTTCGCCAGCTCGCCGCGGATGATCCGCTCCACCTTCTCGTGCCCCGTCGGGGGGTTGAGGGTGGCGAACACCTGGAACAGCCCGGGGTCGCGCAGCTGCCAGGCCAGCGCCTGCACGTCGAGGCAGAGGCCGGTCTCCACCAACCGCTGGTACAGCCGGGACGTCACCCCGCCGCCGAGCGCGTCGGCGAGCACGGCGAGCGCGTGCGTGTCCTGGTGCGCGGCCTCGGGCGCCCGCCACGACGCCACGACCCACCCGACCTCGCCGGAGCGGCGCACGACGAAGCGGCGCTCCCCCTCCTGGCGCGGCTCGCGCGTCACCACCGGCGGCACCGGCCGGCCCGCGCGCGGAAGGCGGCCGAAGTAGCGGCCGACGAGCGCGAGCGCCTCGTCCCGGTCGAACGCGCCGACCAGCACGAGCGAGGCGTTGTCCGGGTAGTAGAACGTGTCGTAGAACGCCCGCAAGCGCTCGATCGAGGTCGCCTCGATGTCGCTGCGCCACCCGATCGTCGGGTGGTGGTACGGGTGCTCGCGGAACGCCACGGCGAACGACTCCTTGAGCAGGACGTCGAACGGGTCGTTCTCGCCGCGCTCGAACTCGTTGCGCACCACGGTCATCTCGGAGGCGAGGTCCGCCTCGCGCAGGAGTGCGCCGCGCATGCGGTCGGCCTCGAGCTCGAGCGCGAGCGCGAGGTGCTCCGGCGGTAACGTCTCGTAGTAATTGGTGCGGTCGAACCACGTCGTCGCGTTGAACGAGGCGCCGACGCGCTCGAGCGTGCGTGCGATCGGCCGGCCCTGGGCCGGGTCGAACGCCCGCGACCCCTTGAACATCAGGTGCTCGAGCAGGTGCGTCGAGCCGGTGTGCCCGACCGCCTCGTTGCGCGACCCCACGTGGTAGACCACGCACGCCGCCGCCACCGGCACGCTCCCGTCCGGCAGCAACAGGACCCTGAGCCCGTTCGCCGCGAGCCGAAGCTCCTCGACGCCGCGCTCCTTGACCACCACCTCGAAGCCATCAGGCATGCTCGACTCTCCGAGCCGGTATGATACCCGGCATGATCGATCTCCGCTCCGACACCGTGACCCGCCCCACCCCCGCGATGCGCCGCGCCATGGCGGCCGCCGAGGTCGGCGACGACGTCTACCGCGAGGACCCGACCGCCCGCCGCCTCGAGGAGCTGGCCGCCGCCACTCTCGGCTTCCCCGCCGCGCTGTTCGTGCCCACGGGCACGATGGGCAACCAGGTCGCCGTCCACCTCCACACCAGGCCCGGCAGCGAGGTCATCATCGAGGCCCGCGGCCACATCGCCAACTTCGAGATGGGCGCGATGGCGGTGTGGTCGGGGGCGCTGCCGCGGCCGATCGTGACCGCCCGCGGCCTGCTCGAGCCCGCCCAGGTCGAGGCCGCGATCTCGCCCAACGTGTCGTACCGCACGCCGACCCGCCTGCTGGCGCTCGAGAACACCCACAACCTCTGGTCCGGGTTGCCGATGGACGCCGCGCGCACCCGCGCGCTCGCGGACGTCGCGCACGCCCACGGCGTGAAGGTGCACCTCGACGGCGCCCGCATCTTCAACGCCGCCGCCGCCCTCGGCACGACCGCGGCCGAGCTCGCGAGCGGGTGCGACACCGTGATGTTCTGCCTGTCGAAGGGGCTCGCGGCGCCGATGGGCTCGATGCTCTGCGGTTCGCGGGAGGCGATCGAGGAGGCGGTCCGCGTGCGCAAGCTGTTCGGCGGCGGGATGCGCCAGATCGGCGTCGTGGCGGCCGCCGGCATCGTCGCCCTCTCCGAGATGGTGGAGCGTCTCCCCGAGGACCACGCGAACGCGAGGCGCCTCGCCGAAGGCCTCGCCGAGATGCCGGCGGTGGAGATCGACCCGGCCAACGTGCGAACCAACATCGTCGTGTTCCGCCTGCGCGCCGAGCGGGTCCCCGGCGAGGGGCCGCAGACACCGGCACAGCGGTTCGTGGCCGGCCTCGCCGAGCGCGGGGTGGCGTGCGGCGCGTTCGGCGCCACCGAGGTCCGCATGGTTACCCACTACGAGGTCACCACCGCCGACATCGAGACGGCGCTCGCCGCGGCGCGCCAGGTCCTCGGCAAGTGAGAGGGGAGAGGTAAGAAGGTAAAGGGAAGACG
>JAKAFI010000361.1 GCA_021818005.1 Acidobacteriota bacterium
GGCGTCCGAGCACTGCGACAAGTTCCGCAACCTGGGCGGCGAGGCCACCCGCGTCGCGGTGGGGCGGGAGCCGGTGGCGGGGTGGCGCTCCTACGGCGAGGCCGAGCACGAGAGCGCCACATTCGCACCCGACGGCGCGACGCGCGCCTCGGACCCGTTCCTCCTCTACTTCACCTCGGGGACGACGGCGAAGCCCAAGCTCGTCCTCCACACCCACACCACCTACCCCGTCGGCCACCTCTCCACGATGTACTGGATCGGCCTGCGCGAGGACGACGTCCACTTCAACATCAGCTCGCCGGGGTGGGCCAAGCACGCGTGGTCGAGCTTCTTCGCCCCGTGGAACGCTGGAGCGTGCGTCTTCGTCCACCGCGCCGCCCGCTTCAGCGCCAGGGGCACCCTGCAGGCGGTGTGCGACCACGGGGTCACCACGCTCTGCGCCCCGCCCACGGTCTGGCGCCTCCTCATCCAGGAGGACCTCGCGGCCTACCCCGTCAAGCTGCGCGAGCTGGTCGGGGCGGGCGAGCCGCTCAACCCCGAGGTCATCAGCCGGGTGGAGAAGGCGTGGGGCCTCACGATCCGCGACGGGTACGGCCAGACGGAGACCACCGCGCAGGTCGGCAACTCCCCCGGCCAGAAGGTGAAACCGGGCTCGATGGGCCGCCCGCTGCCCGGCTACGAGGTCGTCCTGCTCGACCCCGACGGTCACGAGGCCGACGAGGGCGAGCTGGCCCTGGTCCTGACCCCTCGCCCGCTCGGACTGATGGAGGGGTACCTCGACGACCCCGAGCGGATGCGGGAGGCGCTGGCGGGCGGCTACTACCGCACCGGCGACGTGGCGAGCCGCGACGCCGACGGCTACCTCTGGTACGTGGGCCGGGCGGACGACGTCTTCAAGAGCTCGGACTATCGGATCAGCCCGTTCGAGCTGGAGTCGTTCCTCATCGAGCACGAGGCCGTGGCCGAGGCGGCCGTGGTGCCGAGCCCCGACCCGCTGAAGCTGGCGGTGCCGAAGGCGTACGTGGTCCTGCGCGCCGGCTACCCGCCCGACCGCGAGACCGCCCTCGCTCTCTTCCGCTTCGCGCGCGAGCGCCTGTCGCCGTACAAGCGCATCCGCCGCATCGAGTTCTCGGAGCTGCCGAAGACGATCTCGGGGAAGATCCGCCGTGTGGATCTGCGGCGCCGCTCCGCGGACGGTGTCAGGGGCGAAGGCGAGTTCTGGGAAGAGGACTTCCCCGAGCTCAAGAGGTAGCGCCGACCCGGGTCCTGGCGACGCCGACACCACTCGCTCATTGCGAGGCCGCGCAGCGGCCGAAGCAACCTCGCAGGCTGACGAGGGCAGGAACGATAGCAGCGCGCGGTGGCGTCCCGGGGCGCGGCTACGAGCTCGCCAGCGCGTCCGGATGGGCCTTGCGCCAGTAGCGGGCGAGGCCGGCCGCGCTCATGAACGCCGGGTTGGCGAGCTGGTACGAACGCGCCAGCCCCTCCCTGCCCGAAACGCCGTCGAGGTAGCCGCGGGCGTAGGCGTCGAGGCGGGTCACGAGCTCGCTCTCGGCATCGCCGGCGCGCATGCGCTCGAGGACCCACGCCGAGAGCCCGCGCAGGCTCCGCTCCACGCCGTCGAGGTGCTCGGCCGCGTCGGCGAACGGTCCGAAATGGGTGAGGTAGAGCACCTGCGGCCGCACGGCGCGGATCCGGTCGAGGGAGGCGCTCCACAGCTCCAGGTCGATGTCCGGAGGCGGGCACGGCGCCACCGCCGGGCCGCCGTCGATCCGCACGCCCCCCACGTCGCCGGTGAAGACGGCCCCGTCGAGGCGGTACGCGACGTGGTGGATCGCGTGCCCCGGCGTGAACAGCGCCTCGATCGCCACGTCGCCGAAATGCAGGACCTCGCCGTCGGCCAGCACCCGGATGCGCTCGGCGGGGATCGGTTCCAGCGCCCCCCAGAGCGGGTCCATCTGTTCCTGGTAGATCTTGCGCGCCGAGGCCAGCAGCTTGGCGGGATCCTGCAGGTGGGGCGCTCCGGCCGGGTGGACGTGCACCTCGGCGCCGAGAGAGGCCAGCCGCCACGCCGCGCCGGCGTGGTCGAGGTGGATGTGGGTGAGGAGGACGTGCCTGACCTCCGCCGGCTCGACGCCGGCCCGGCGCAGGGCGGCCGCGAGGGCTGCGAACGTGGAGTCCGGCCCCGACTCGACGAGGACCGGCCCCGCGCTCGTGCGGACGAGGAACGCGGCGATGACTCCGGGCTCTCCCTGGAAGTCGAGGTCGAGGGTCTGGATGGGGTAGGCGCTCGGATCCATGGTGGTCCCTTTCCTGGTAGGACGACAACGCGCGCCGGGTCTGGATTCCCGATCGACGCTCCCCGCGCCGCCGGGACCGCTGCACGGCCGCGCGAATGGTACCGCCGCGGTCCCGGTGACACCAGGGGAGGGCGCCGCGCCGCATCCCGCCACGACCGGGTTGGGGTGAGGACGCGATGCCCTCCGATGCGATCCCAAGGTGACGCCGCAGGCGAACGCTCAGGCCGCCCAGGGTCGCCCGGCGCGGAAGATCTCGGACCGGAACGTGTCCTTGCCGGCGCCCTTCGCGACGTACATCAGCTGGTCGGCGGCTCGCACCACCTCCTCGACCGACGGCCAGCCGCCCGCAAACGTCGCGAGGCCAAGGCTGAGCGTCACCGGAGCGCCGCCCGAGACCGGGCGCTCCCGGAGCGCGGCGCGGATACGTTCCGCCGCCGCGCAGGCGCCGGCCTCATCGGTCTCCGGCATCAGCACGGCGAACTCGTCGCCGCCCATCCTCGCCACCAGGTCGACCTCGCGCACGGCGTCGCGGATCCGTTGCGCGACGGACCGCAGGACGGTGTCACCGGCGGTGTGGCCGTACGTGTCGTTGACCGCCTTGAAGTCGTCACAATCGGCGAACACGAGCGAGAACGGCCGCCCCGACCGCCGCGCGCGCTCGATCTCGCGC
>JAKAFI010000362.1 GCA_021818005.1 Acidobacteriota bacterium
GACGCGCACGTAGTGGTTCTCGTCGCCGTACTCGGGGCCCCAGACCTGGTGCAGGAGCTGGCGGTGGGTGAGCACCTTCCCGGCGTTCCTGACAAGGACCGCGAGGAGCTTGTACTCGATCGGCGTCAGGCGCACCTCTGCCTCCCCGACGAACACCTGCCGGCGGGCGAGGTCCACGCGGAGATCGCCGGCGGCGAACACCGGTTCCTCGGTGCCCCCTTCGGCGGGCGACCCGTGGCGGAGCGCCACGCGGACGCGGGCGAGCAGCTCGCCGACCCCGAACGGCTTCGTCAGGTAGTCGTCGGCGCCGGCCTCCAGCGCGGTCACCTTGTCGGCCTCGCGGTCGCGCACCGAGAGCACGACGATCGGCACCTGCGACCACTCGCGCAGGTCGCGGATCACCGCGATCCCGTCGCGGTCCGGCAGGCCGAGGTCGAGGACGATCACGTCGGGACGTTGGCTGGCGGCCTTCTCGAGCGCCTCCGCGGCGCTGGCGGCCTCCGCGACGCGGCAGCGCTCGCCGACCAGGCTGGCGCGCAGGAAGCGCCGGATCGGCGCCTCGTCGTCCACGATCAGCACGAGCGGCTCGGCCGACACCATCGGCTCACCCCTCCGTCCGCCCGGCTTCCCGCGCGGTCGCGGCCGGCCCCTCGGCGCGGATCTCCGGCGGCGGTCCGCCGAGCGGCAGCGTCAGCGAGAACACGGCGCCTCCGCCAGGCCGGTTGGCTGCGGTGATCCTCCCTCCGTGCGCCACCGCGACCGCCCGGGCGATCGCCAGGCCGAGACCGGCGCCCGGCTGCCCGTTCTCCGGAGCCCTCCGGTAGAACTTCTCGAACACGCGCTGCTCCTCACCCGCCGCCAACCCGGGCCCGCGGTCGCCCACCTCGAGGACGAGGGCGTCGGCCTCGACCCGCGCCGCGATCTCGATCGGCGAGCCGGCCGGAGTGTACTTGAGGGCGTTGTCCAGCAGGTTGACCAGCGCCTGTGCCACGAGGCTCGCGTCGATGGCGACCAGCGGCAGCGCGGCGGGCACGCTGGTCAGGACCTCGCGCCCGGCCAGTCGCCCTTCGACCTGGCCGAGGGCGGCGCCCACCACCTCCTCGACCGGCTGCCACTCGCGCCGTAGCACGATGGCGCCCGCCTCCAGGCGTGTCATGTCGAGCAGGTTGCCGATGAACCGGTTGAGGCGCTCCGCTTGATCGTTGATCGACTGCAGGAGGTCGCGGCGCGTCTCGGCCGGCAGCGACGCGGGGTTGCGCAGTAGCGTGCTGGAGGCGCCGGCGATCGCCGCCAGCGGCGTGCGCAAATCGTGGGAGACCGACGACAGCAGGACGCTGCGGGTCCTCTCGGTCTCCGCCTGGAGCAGCGCCGTCTGCGCCTCGGCGGCGAGGTTGGTTCGCTCCACGGCGAGCGCGATCTGGTTCGCGAACGCCTCCAGGAGGTGGACGCGCTCGGAGTCGAGCGGCCCGGCGCCCGGTCCGAGGCCAACCACGCCGACGCAACCGCTGGAGACCAGCAGCGGCAGGTAGAGCGCCACGCTTCCGGGCAGGGTGGTGGTCCCGAGTCCGGCCCTCTCGCCGTGGTCGAGGCACCACTGCGCGACCGAGAGTTCCTTGGGGTCGCGGGTGAACGGCACCCCGCCGGAGTACGCCTCCCCGAGGCGGCCGTCGGTGTGCGGCAGCAGGATGACTACCTGCCTCCCGAACACCTCCGCGAGGTGGTGCCCGGCGACCCGCACGACCTCGTACGTCTCGCCCGCGTTCGCGCACGCTTGGCTGACCGCGTACAGCGCGGCCGTCCGCTGCTCGCGCGCCCGCGCGGCCTCGGCCTGGTCGCGCACCCGTGCCGCGAGGTTCGCGATCACCAGCGCCACCGCCAGCATCACCGCGAACGTCAGTGCGTACTGCGTGTCGCCGACCGCGAACGTGAAGCGGGGCGGCACGAAGAAGAAGTCGAACGCCGCGACGCTCAGCACCGACGACAGCGCGGCCGGGCCGCGCCCGGCGCGCAGCGCGACGACGAGGACGCCGAGCAGGTACAGCATGATGAGGTTGGCAAGCGCCAGATGCTCGGCCAAGACCGCCGCGAGCAGCGTGCACAGGGTGATGGTCCCCACCGCGAACCCGTACGCGGGCCACCGGCTGTGCGCCCGGCGGGCGGCCGGCTCGCGGCGCTCCTCGTCCTCGGTCCGCCCGGTGATCACGTACACGTCGATGTCGCCGCTGCCGCGCACGAGACGTTCCACAAACGAGCCGTGCAGGAGCGTCCGCCAGCGCGGCTCCGCCGGCTTGCCGACGACCAGCTTGGTCACGTTGCGGCGGCGCGCGTAGGCGAGGATCTCCTCGACCTCGTCGCCGCCGCTCAAGGTGGCGGTCTCGGCGCCGAGCTGCTCCGCCAGCCGCAGCGTCCGCTCGAGCTGCTCGCGGTCCGCAGCAGCGAGGTGGAGCTGCGCCGGCGTCTCGACGTACACGGCCACCCACTCGGCCTGGAGTCGCGCCGCCATTCGCCGAGCGGCCCGGATGAGGCGGACCGCGTACGGGCTCGGGCCGACGCAGACGAGCACGCGCTCGGCGGTCGGCCACGTCTCGCGGACCGCGTGGTCGCGGCGATACCGTTGCATCTGGGCGTCCACCCGCTCTGCCGTCCGCCGCAGCGCCAGCTCGCGCAGCGCGATCAGGTTGCCCTCGCGGAAGAAGTTCTCCGCCGCGGCTCCGGCCATCTCGGGGACGTACACCTTGCCGTCGGCCAGGCGCTTGCGCAGCTCCTCGGCCGGCAGGTCCACCAGCTCGATCTCGTCGGCGCGGTCGAGCGCCGCGTCGGGGACGGTCTCGCGGACGATCACGCCGGTGATCTGCGCGACCACGTCGTTGAGGCTGTCAAGATGCTGCACGTTGAGCGTCGTGTAGACGTCGATCCCGGCCAGGAGTAGCTCCTCGACGTCGCGGTACCGCTTGGCGTG
>JAKAFI010000363.1 GCA_021818005.1 Acidobacteriota bacterium
AGCCGGCCGCCGCGAGCGAAGCGGGGAGGAGCCCGATCGGGCGGCCCGGGTGCTGGAGCCTGACGGGGGGGCGTCCGTTCGGCAGGTGGATCGGCCCGGGGTGGCCGGCGCACACGTAGCGGAACTCGCCGGTCTGACAATCCAGGACCCCGTAGACGCAGGTGAAGTACTGCCTGGTGTCGGGGTCGAACGGGAAGCGGTTGGCGAGCTCGGCGGCCACCTCGGCCGGGGGGACGACCTCGAGGGCGGCGGAGCCGTTCGACCCCCGCCGTACGAGCGGGCAACCGTCCGTCGTCCGCGACAGGAGCCGGCTCACCGTCACCGACAGCAGCGCGGCCGGCACGCCGTGGCCGCTCACGTCGACCACAAACACCCCGACGTGCCGGTCGTCGAGCGGCACGACGTTGAGCGTGTCGCCGGCGAGCTCGTCGCACGGCCGGTAGCGCCAGGCGAAGCGGGCGGTTCCGACCGCCGGGGCGGCACCGGGCAGGAACGCCTGCTGGATCCGGGCGGCCGCCTCGAGGTCGCGCTTCATGCGGGCGTTGGAGGCCGAGAGCCGGCCGTTCGCGGCCTCGAGGTCGCGATTGCGCGCGGCGAGGTCGCCCTCGAGGCGGCGGATCTCCTGCACCGCGCGCCGCAGCGAGAGCTGCGTCTCGATGCGGGCGAGCGCGACCGGGAGGTTGATCGGCTTGGTGACGTAGTCGTTGGCGCCCAGCGTCAGAGCCTGGACGACGTCCTCGCTCTCACCCTTGGCCGTCGTCATGATCACCGGCAGCTCGGCGACGGAGCGCGTCCGGCGCAGGCGGCGCAGCGTCTCGAGCCCGTCCATCACCGGCATCATGACGTCCAGGAGCACGACGTCGAACTCCCGGCCGGCGGCGAGCTCCAACGCCTGCACGCCGTTCTCCGCCTCGCCGACCTCGTAGCCCCGGCGCCGCAGGCGGCGGGTGAGCATGTCCCGGTTCTCGGGGTTGTCGTCGACGACGAGCAGCGCGCCGCGCGTGCCGCTCACGGGCGGGCCCGCCCGTCGAGGAGCCGGGCGATCTTCGCGAGCAGCCGTTCGAGCTCGACCGGCTTGGTGTCGTAGTCGTTGCACCCGGCTTCCAACGCCTTGTCGCGGTCGCCGGCCATCGCGTGCGCGGTCAGCGCGATGACCGGGATGCCGGCGGTGGCGGCACCGGCGCGGATCAGGCGCGTCGCCTCCCAGCCGTCGGTGACCGGAAGGCTCATGTCCATCAGGATGAGGTCCGGGGACTCGCGCTCGGCCGCCGCCACGCCCTCCCGGCCGTCGACCGCGACGACGACCTCGAAGCCGCGCCGCGCCAGGCGCCGGGAGAGCATGTCCCGGTTCATCTCGTTGTCCTCCACGAGAAGGATCTTCGCCATCGCCGCCCCTCTACCGCGCGGCCCGGGGCCGCCGGGCCGCTGCCAGGACCAGGTCGCACGCGCGGCGCAACGAGTCCGCGGTGTCGTTGGCGCCCTTCTGGACGATCCGGGTCACGGAGCCGGCGAGTCGCTCGCGGTCGGCCGCCGTGAGGTCCTTCGCGGTGAGGACCACGACCGGGACCCGCTGGCCGCCGGGGCGGGCGCGGAGCGCCTCGACGAACTCGAAGCCGTCCATCTCCGGCATCATGAGGTCGAGCAGCACCAGGGCCGGTTCGCGCTCGCCGATCCGCTCCAGCGCCACCCTGCCGTTCTCCGCCTCGCGCACCTCCCACCCGTCGCGCGTGAGCGTCCTGGCGAGGACGGCCCGTGCCGCCGCGTCGTCGTCCACGAGCAGCGCGCACGGCCGGGCGCCCGCGCCGCGGTACCTGGCGAGCACCGCGGCCAGGCGCCTGCGGTCCACCGGCTTGGAGAGGAAGTCCGACGCTCCGAGGGCGAACGCCTTCTTCCTGGCGTCGAGGATGGTGAGGATGACGACCGGGATGTCCGCGAGAGCCGGGTCCGCCTTGAGCCGGTCGAGGACCGTCCAGCCGTCCATCCCCGCCATCAGCAGGTCGAGGGTGATCGCGGCCGGGTGCAGCTCGGCGGCGAGCCGGAGGCCGTCGGCCCCGCCGGTGGCTGTGGCCACGCGCACCTGCTGCTTTTCGAGGGCGCGGCGGATGAGGTCGAGCGCGACCGCGTCGTCGTCGATGGCGAGGATGATGGGGAGCTCGGCCGCGTCGGCCCGCGCCGGCGCCGACGTCTCACCACGGGCGCGCCCGGCGTTCGCGGTCTCCTTCCCGGCCGCGGGGAGGGCCGCGGCCCGCATCCATACCGTGAACGTGCTGCCCTTGCCGGGCTCGCTCTCGACCTTCACGTCGCCGCCCAGCATCTGGCAGAACCGGCGCGTGATGGTGAGGCCGAGACCGGTGCCCCCGTACTTGCGACTGACCGTCGCGTCGGCCTGGGCGAACGCCTCGAAGATCCTCTCCATCTGCTCCGGGGTCATGCCCACGCCGGTGTCGCGGACGCGGAAGACGATGGTGGGCTGTCCGTCGAGTTCGGCGCGCTCGCCGGCGAGCGTGACGACGCCGTTCTCCGTGAACTTGGATGCGTTCGACAGCAGGTTCAGCAGCACCTGCCGCACCTTCACCGGATCGGACCTCATGACCCCCAGCGCCGCGGAGCAGTCGATCTCCAGCCGGTTGCCGTTGCGCTCGACCATCGGTGCGACGGTCGTGCGCACGTCGTCCACGAGCGTGCCGATGTCGAACGTCTCGGGGTGCAGCTCCATCTTCCCGGCCTCGATCTTGGAGAGGTCGAGGACGTCGTTGATCAGCGAGAGGAGGTGCTTGCCGGCCTGCTGGATCTTCTGGAGGTCGGGGAGCATGTCCCGGTGGCCGAGCTCCTCCGCCTCCTCCTGGAGCATCTCGCTGTAGCCGATGATCGCGTTGAGCGGCGTGCGGAGCTCGTGGCTCATGTTCGCGAGGAACTGCGACTTGGCGAGGTTCGCGGCCTCCGCGTCTTTACGCG